>JAKONM010000046.1 GCA_022701925.1 Microbacteriaceae bacterium | reverse complement strand
AAGATGGAGGCGTCCATCACCACCCCCGTCGCCGGCAGGGTCGCCCGCCTGGCCCTCGGGGCCGTGCAGCAGGTGGAGGGGGGCGACCTCGTCGTCGAGGTCGCACCGTCTGGAGGCTGACCGCCCCGGGGCTGAGGTGAGCCTGCCCTCACCCCGGTGGTCGACGCGGCGGTGAGGGCAGGCTAACCTCACCGCCGTGACCGCGACCGCCGCTCGGCCCCAGCGCCGCCCCGGCGACCCCGCTCCGCCCCTCCAGGGCCCCGGTGCCGCCCCCCGGAGCACCCGACGCCGCCGCACCCTCCTCGTCACCGCCCTCGTCGCCGCCACCGCGCTCGCGGCGGCGGCGAGCCTGGTGCTGGGGTCCGGGACGGTCCCGCTGCGGGCCGTGCTCGCCGCCCTCGCCGACGGACCGGCCGCCTCGCTGAGCGCCGGAGCGAGCGAGAGCGCCGTCGTGGTCTGGCAGCTGCGCGTGCCCCGCACCGCGCTGGGGCTGCTCGCCGGAGCCGCCCTCGGCGTCGCCGGAGCGCTCATGCAGGGCCACACCCGCAACCCCCTGGCAGACCCCGGCCTGCTGGGCATCACCCACGGCGCGGGCCTGGCCGTCGTCGTGGCGGCCGTCACGCTGGGCTCCGACGGCGCGCTGCCGGCCTCCACCACCGTCGCCGCCGCGCTCCTCGGGGCCGCCGGCGGTGCGCTCGTGGTCGTCGGGGTGGCCGCCGGCGGGCCGGCTGGTCGCAGGCTCAACGACCCGCTCACCCTCGTGCTCGCCGGTGCGGCCGTCACCGCCCTGCTCGCCTCGCTCGTGCAGGCGGTGATCCTCGCCGACGCCACCGGCCTGCAGGCCTACCGGTTCTGGGCCGTGGGCTCGCTGGCCGGCGGCACCGGCGACGTCGTAGCCCTGGCCGCCCCCGTGGCGCTGGTCGGCCTCGTGCTCGGCCTGGCCGGCGCCCGCTCCCTGGACCTGCTGGCCCTCGGTGACGACCTCGCCCGCGGTGCCGGCCTGAAGGTCGGTCCGGCGCGGCTCCTCGGCGTCAGCGCCATCGTGCTGCTGGTCGGCGCCGCCACCGCGGCCTGCGGGCCGGTGGCCTTCGTGGGGCTGGTGGTGCCCCACGTGGCCCGCGCCCTGGTCGGGCCCGTCCACCGCTGGCTGCTGCCGGTCTCCGGCCTGGTCGGCGTGGTGCTGGTGCTGCTGGCCGACGTCGTCGGCCGCCTGGTCGCCGCCCCCGCCGAGGTCCCCGTCGGGGTGGTGCTGGCGGTGCTCGGCGGCCCCGCCTTCGTCGCGCTCGTGCGCCGCCGCCGGCTGGTGTCCCTGTGAGCGGTCCTGTGAGCGTCGGCCTGCTCGAGGCGCGGGGCACCCGCGCGGTGCGCGTCGGGCCTGCGTCGACGCGCCTGCACCTGCGGATGGTCGGTGCCGTGCTCGTCGCCGCGGCCCTCCTGGTGCTCGTCGCT
The DNA here is from genome assembly GCA_022701925.1 of Microbacteriaceae bacterium. Classification (GTDB taxonomy): domain Bacteria; phylum Actinomycetota; class Actinomycetes; order Actinomycetales; family Microbacteriaceae; genus Amnibacterium. Next base: position 1,213 of record JAKONM010000046.1, on the reverse strand, counting down.
GCGGTCGACCTGTCCCGCGGCTCGGCCCAGCTCGGCCTGGGTGACGTCGCCGCCGTGCTCACCGGGGGAGGGGACGCCGGCGCGCGGTTCGTCGGCACCGAGCTGCGCCTGCCGCGCACCGCCACCGGCCTCGCCGTCGGCGCCCTGCTGGGCCTGTCCGGGGCGCTGCTGCAGGCCTTCGCCCGCAACCCGCTGGCCAGCCCCGACATCCTCGGCGTCGACCGCGGCGCCGCCGCCGGGGCGGTGCTGGTGATCCTCGCGGCCACCGCGCTGCCCGCCGCCGCCGGCCCCCTGCAGGCCGTCGGGGTGCCCGTGGCCGCCGGCCTCGGGGCCCTGGGCACCGCCGGCCTCATCTACGCCCTGGCGTGGCGCCGGGGGGTCGAGGGCACCCGACTGGTGCTCATCGGCATCGGCATCGCCGCCGCCCTGCAGGGCCTGATCTCCTTCATGCTCATCGGAGCCCGCCTGGAGTGGGCCGCCGAGGCCGTCCGGTACCTGTCGGGGTCGCTGTCCGGGCGGGGGTACGAGCAGGTCGCCCAGGCCGGCGTCGCCCTCGCCGTCCTGGCGCCCCTGGCCCTGGTGCTGGGCCACCGCCTCGACGCGCTCGTGCTCGGTGACGACTCCGCCCGCGCCCTCGGCGTCGGCCTGCAGCGCAGCCAGCTGGCGGTGCTGCTGGTGTCGGTGGCCGCCGCGGCCGCCGCCGTCGTCGCCTCCGGGCCGATCGGCTTCGTGGCGCTGCTGGTCCCGCAGGTGGCCCTGCGCCTGGCCGGGCCCGCCGCCCGCGGCCGCCCCCCGGTGCTGCTGTCGGCGCTGCTCGGAGCGGCGCTCGTCGTCGCCGCCGACTGCATCGGGCGCACCGGTCTCTTCTTCGCCCTGTCCAACGAGGTGCCGGTCGGGGTGGTCACCTCCGTGATCGGGGCCCCCTACCTCATGTGGCTGCTCGTGCGTCGCGCCCGCGGAAGGACCGTCTGATGGAGAACAGGTTGAGCGCCCAGCGGATCCGCCTGGGCTACGGCGACCGGGTCGTCGTCGGCCGCGAGCAGGGCCTGGACCTGCCCGTGCCCGACGGCGCGCTCACGGTCGTCGTCGGCCCCAACGGCTGCGGCAAGTCCACGGTGCTGCGCGCCCTGGGCCGCCTGCTGCGCCCCAGCGCCGGGCAGGTGCTGCTGGACGGCCGCGCCATCGAGTCGATGCCCACCCGCGTCGTCGCCCA
>JAKONM010000041.1 GCA_022701925.1 Microbacteriaceae bacterium | reverse complement strand
TGGTGCTGTACGCCGAGCACTCCTTCAACGCCTCCACCTTCACCGCCCGCGTGGTGACCAGCACGCTGGCCGACCTGCACTCCGCCGTCGTGGCCGCGATCGGTGCGCTGAAGGGGCCGCTGCACGGCGGCGCGAACGAGGCCGTGATGCACGCGTTCGCCGAGATCGGCTCCGCCGACCGCGCGGAGGCGTGGCTGGACGAGGCGTTGGCGGGCAGGCGCAAGATCATGGGGTTCGGGCACCGCGTCTACAAGCACGGCGACAGCCGGGTGCCGACGATGAAGGCCGCGCTCGACCGGCTGTTCGCCGAGCACGGTGCTGCCGACACGGCCGAGCTGTACGACCGGCTCGAGGCCGCGATGCGGGCCCGCAAGGGCATCGAGCCGAACCTGGACTACCCGAGCGGGCCCGCCTACGACCTGCTCGGGTTCGACGTCGAGCAGTTCACGCCCCTGTTCGTCGCGGCCCGCGTGGCCGGCTGGACCGCGCACGTGATGGAGCAGCGCGCGGCGAACGCCCTGATCCGGCCGCTGTCCGAATACGTCGGCCCGGCCGTGCGCGAGGTGCCCGCGGGCGCCTGACGTCTCAGACCGGCCAGGAGTACGGGGACCAGTCGGGCTCGCGCTTCTGCAGGAACGCGTCGCGCCCCTCCACCGCCTCGTCGGTGCCGTAGGCGAGGCGGGTCGCCTCGCCGACCAGCACCTGCTGGCCCATCAGCCCGTCGTCGATCGCGTTCATCGAGAACTTCAGCATGCGGATCGACGTCGGCGACTTGCCGAGGATCGTCCGCGCCCACTCCAGCGCCGTCCGCTCCAGATCGGCGTGGGGCACGACCAGGTTCACCGCGCCCAGGTCGTAGGCGCGCTGCGCGCTGTACTCGGCGCCCAGGAAGAAGATCTCGCGGGCGGCCTTCTGGCCCACCTGGCGGGCCAGGTAGGCGCTGCCGTAGCCGCCGTCGAACGAGCCCACGTCGGCGTCGGTCTGCTTGAAGCGGGCGTGCTCCGCGCTGGCCAGCGCCAGGTCGCAGACGACGTAGAGGGAGTGCCCGCCGCCCGCGGCCCAGCCCGGCACGACCGCGATGACGACCTTCGGCATCGTGCGGATCATGCGCTGCACCTCCAGGATGTGCAATCGGCCGACGCCCGTGGTGCCGTCGGCGTACTCGTAGCCGCCGCGGCCGCGGATGCGCTGGTCGCCGCCGGAGCAGAACGCCCAGCCGCCGTCCTTCGGGCTCGGCCCGTTGCCGGTCAGCAGCACGACGCCGACGCGCGTGTCCAGCCGCGCGTCGTCGAGCGCCCGGTACAGCTCGTCGACGGTCTGCGGGCGGAACGCGTTGCGCACCTCGGGCCGGTTGAAGGCGATGCGGGCCGTGCGGCCGTCGGTCGAGCGGTGGTACGTGATGTCGGCGAGGTCCGTGAAGCCCTCGACCTCCTGCCACTCGGTCGGATCGAAGAGCTCGGAGACGTCGGCCATGGCGTCACCGTAGGGCGGCCGGCTGAGCCCCGAGCGGGCCCGCCGTCAGCCGCCGACGTCCTTGCGGTGGAACCACCAGGCCGCGACCGGGCCCAGCACGAGCACCCAGAGCAGCCCGTTCACCAGGGCGTCCGCGACCGGCCGCAGGTCCACCGGCTGCAGCAGGAACTGCTGGTAGGCGAAGGAGTAGTGCGTCGGCAGCCACAGCCGGAAGTCCTTCAACGCCGCTACCTGGTCCAGCGTCTGCGTCACGATCGCGACCACCACGACGCCGCCCGCGGCAGCCAGCGGGGAGGTGGTCAGCACGGTCAGCAGCATGCCCAGCGCCGCCGCCCACAGCACGCCGAAGGGGCTGACCAGGGTGCTGAGCGCCAGCCGGCCGACGGTCTCGCCCAGGTCGAGGCGGGGGCCGTTCGGCACCTGCATCCCGCCCGGTCCGTAGGACAGCACGCCGACCAGCAGCGCGACGGCCGCCATCCCGACCAGGCCGGCGAGCAGGATCAGGCCGGCAGCGGCCGCCTTCACGCCCAGCAGGCGCAGGCGGGGCACCGGGATCGCCAGCAGGTACTTCAGCGTCGACCGCGACGCCTCGCCCGCGATCAGGTCGCCGAACAGCACGGCGGTGACGATCGTCACCAGGTAGCCGCCGGACACCAGCAGCACGAAGGCCGCGAACCCGCCGCCGGACGACTGCGCCAGGCCGCCCAGGTCCGACGCCGTCGACGACGGCTGCGCGCCGCCCAGCAGGAACGCGAGCCGCACCACCACCGGCAGCGCCAGCAGCACCCCGACGGCCGCCCGCACGCGCCACTGGCTCAGCTGGCGCTCCAGCTCGACCCGCAGCGGCAGCGCGGCGGTCACCGCGTCGCCCCCGGTCCGCCGATCAGGTCGAGGAACGCGTCCTCCAGGCGGCGCTCCCGACGCAGGTCGGCCACGGCGACGCCGGCGCCGACCAGCGCGGCGAGCACGGTCGAGGTCGGCACCGCGCCCGGCCGCACCCGCACCGCGTCGCCGCCGGTCGCCTCCACCGCCTCCAGCCCGAGCGGTCGCAGCGCCTCGACGGCGGCCGCCGGGTCGTCGACCTGCAGCAGCAGCTCGTCGACCCGCCCGGCCACCTCGTCGACCGGTCCGGCGGCGACCACTCGGCCGTGCGACATCACGAGCAGGTGGCTGCAGGTGCGCTCGACCTCGCCCAGCAGGTGGGAGGAGACGACGACCGTGCGGCCGCCCTCCGCGTACCGGCGCAGCACGCCGCGCAGCGCGACGATCTGCGGCGGGTCCAGTCCGTTGGTCGGCTCGTCCAGCACGAGCAGGTCGGGCATGCCGAGCATCGCCTGGGCGATCGCGAGCCGCTGCCGCATGCCCTGGCTGTAGCCGCCGACCCGGCGGTCGACCGCGCGCCCCAGGTCGGCGACGGCGAGCACCTCGTCCAGGTGCGCCTCGCCGGGGGGACGCCCGGTCGCGGCCCAGTGCAGGCGCAGGTTCCGGCGGCCGGACAGGTGGGGGAGGAAGCCGGGGCCCTCCACGAAGCAGCCGATGCGACGCAGCACCGGGGCACCGGGGGCCACGCGGACGCCGAAGGCCTCGATCACGCCCGAGTCCGGCCGGGTCAGGCCGAGCAGCATCCGCATGGTCGTGGTCTTGCCCGCGCCGTTTTCGCCGAGCAGCCCGACGACCTGCCCCCGCTCGACGGTGAAGGCGACGTCGTCGACCGCGAGGAAGCCGGAGCGGAAGCGCTTGGAGACCCCCTGCAGCCGCACCGCGGGGCCGTCCACCGGCGCCGCCGCCTCCGCCCGCCCTGCCCGACGGGCGCGCAGCCGTCCGACGACGACCGCGGCGAGGAGGAGCAGCAGCACGAGGGCCAGCAGCACGCCGATCCGCTGCAGCACGGCCCGGCTCGGCTGCCCGACCGCGCCGCCGGCCGCGCTCGCCGTCAGCCGCGGCACCAGCAGCCCGTCGGCCGAGATGCGGAACGCGGCCGGCGTCGTCGAGCCGACGAAGCCGCCGTCCGTCGTGCGCAGGGTCAGCGCCAGCCGGTCGCCGGCGGCCAGCCGCCACACGGTGGGCCGCAGGGTGGCGTACACGGTGCCGCCGCCCGCGGGGACCCGCACGCGGATCGGCGCCACCCCGCCCGGCAGCACCCGGCTGACCGATCCCGTCAGCGCCGTCAGCTGGGCGAAGAGCACCACGTCCTGCGCGCCTGCCCCGACCGGCGTCACGCGGAAGCGGGTCCGGACGGCGCCCGCCAGCACGGTCGCCGAGTCGAGCGCCGGCGAGACGAAGCGCGCCGCCTGCTCCGTCGGGTTCCGAGCCGCGAACAGCCCGCCGGCCGCGAGCCCCGCCTCGCTGTCGACGGCGATGCCGGGCAGGGAGGTGATCGAGGGGGGCTGCCCGCCCGGCGGGTTCACCACCGTCTGCTCGGCGTCGTCGTCGAACCGCAGCAGCAGGGGTCGCGCGCCGCCGTCGAGGCCCGGGTACCTCGACGCCGTGCGGTGCTCCGCGAACGAGGTCGCGCTCGCCGGCACGTCGTAGTCGAAGCGCCGGGCCGGATCGTGGTGCTGCTGCAGGGTCGTGGCGAGCCAGTCGTCGGTGGCGGACTCGGTGCCGGCGACGCCGTCCCCGTCGTGCCCGCCGTCGAACCACGCCACACGCACCGTCGAGCCCGCGCGGCGCAGCTGCCGCTGGTTCGCATCGGCCTGGCCCAGCCCGAACAGCGAGTCCTGCAGCCCCTGCAGCAGCAGCGTCGGCGCGCCGTGCCCGTCGGCCAGCACGCTGCTCGGGCTGGATCGCCGCAGCAGCGCGAGGTCGTCGTCGGAGAGCGAGCCGCCGGTGACCAGGCGCTGGTACAGGGCGCAGAGGCGGGCGGTGAAGCGGCTGCAGGGGTCCGCGTCGTCCGCGGCTCCGGCGCCGAAGAGGCGGGACGCCCACCCGGACTTGAACACCCGCTGCTCCGGGGTGCCGCGGGTCCAGCCGGCCGACACCGGGTCGAGCGCCTGCGGCAGGTCGTTCCAGGTGATGCCGGCCACCACGGCGTCGATGCGCGGATCGGTGGCGCCGAGCATCAGCGCCAGCGCGCCGCCGTAGGAGGCCCCGACGACGCCGACCACCGGGTCGCCGTCCTGCTGCTCGACGGCCGGGTCCTCCGCCAGCACGTCGACGAGCGCCCGCGCGTCGGGCACCTCCCCGTCCAGGGAGTCGAGCCCGACGCGGCCCGTCGAGGCGCCGAAGCCCCGGGCGGAGTACGCCAGCACCACGTAGCCGAGGGCCTGCAGCCGCCGCGCCTCCGGCGCCAGGTCGGCCTTGTCCTGGCCGAATCCGTGGGCGAGCAGCACCGCGGGAGCGGGGACGGCGGCGGGCAGGTACAGATCGGTGTCGATGCGGATGCGTGCGGAGCCGCCCGGCGATTCCGGCACGGCGACGAAGCGGCTCGTCGGGTCCGCCGGCGCCGCGGCGATCGCCGGCGGGGCGCCCGCCAGCACCGCCGCGGCACCGAGCAGGGCGGCGAGCACCGCGGCGACGAGCCTCCGCGGCCGGCGTCGCGCGTCAGGCCTCGCACCGCGCATCCCCACACCTTGGGGGCTGCGGCGCCGCCCGCCGCGCGCACGGAGCGAATCCGAGCCCCGCAGGACCGGACGCGGCCGCATTCCTCGCCGATCAGGAGATCCGGCGCTCAGGCCCGCAGAACTCCTGATAGGCCAGGAGTGCGGACGGGGGTTCAGAGGCGGGAGCGGCGTCCCGCGAAGCCCGACAGCAGCGCGTGCAGCAGCGGCAGCGCGGACACGCCCATCAGCAGCCCGCCGGCGACCGGGTCCGCGGGCCGCAGCAGCACCCCGCCGAGCAGCAGGCCGAAGAAGAGCACCGCGCTGACCATGCGGCTGACGGAGCGCTCGAGCAGGCGGATCTGCCGGTCCAGGCGGGGCGTCTCGACCGCGACGTCGCCGTCCTCGAAGCGGGTGATCAGCCCGTCGAGCCGGCGGGGGAGGCGCGCGGCGACCCCGACCGTCGCCGCGGCCTCGTTCGTGAACGCGGTCACGACGTTGCCGCGCTCCTCGCGCAGCAGCCGGTCGGCGTAGGGCTCCACCGCGTTCCAGATGTTGAAGCGCGGGTCCAGCGTGCTGCAGAGCCCGGAGATCAGCGACACCGCCCGGATGACGAGCAGGAAGTGCTCGGGCAGCTGGAACGGCAGCACGCGGATGGTCTCGCCGAACTCGTTCGCGAAGGCGCGCATCTCGCGCGGGTCGACGTTCTGCAGATCGGTGAACGCCACTCCGCCGAAGCGCGCGAAGAGCGCCGACATCGTGCGCTCCAGCTCGCGGGTGTCCGCCGAGGGCAGCAGCACGCCCAGCTCGCGCATGCTGGCGACCAGGCGCCGGCCGTCGCGGGAGGCGACCGCGATCAGGAAGCCCTGCAGGTCGCGGCGCAGGCCGTCCGGGATCTCGCCCATCATCCCGAAGTCGACGAACGTGAGGACCCAGCCGCGGCCCTCGGGCTCGCCGTCGACGGCCGGAGTCCTCGGCACCGGGGTCACGAAGATGTTGCCGGGGTGCGCATCGCCGTGGAAGAAGCCGTCGACGAACAGCTGGTCGAACATGACGTTCGCGAACTCGACCGCCACGGCCGCCGGGTCGATGCCCGCGGCCCGCAGGCCGTCCAGGTCGTTGATCTTGATGGCGCTGACGTCCTGCAGCGTCAGCACGCGGCGGCTCACCCGCTCCCAGGCGATGCCGGGGGTCCGCACCCGGTCGTCGCCCTCGAACTGGTCCGCGAACCGATCGCCGCTCGCGGCCTCGTGCAGGTAGTCGACCTCCTCGAGGCTCGTCGTCGCGAACTCCTCGGCCAGCGCGGGCAGGTCGACGCGGCGCGACACCAGCTTCACGCGGCTGAGCCGGGAGGCCACCTTCCGCAGCGCCGCCAGGTCGATCTCGACGATCTGCTCGATGCCGGGCCGCTGCACCTTGACGACGACGTCGGAGAAGCCGGTGTCCTCGGCGGCGGAGGCGGTCAGCCGGGCGCGGTGCGCCTGCCCCAGCGAGGCGGCGGCCAGCGGCTCGGCGTCGAAGCGCGCGAAGGCCCGGTCCAGCGGCATCCCCAGCTCGCGCTCGGCGAGCGCGCGGATCGCTGCCGGGTCCTCGGCGCGCACCGAGTCCTGCAGCCCCTCCAGCTCGCGCGTCACCTCCGGCGGCAGCACGTCGAGGCGCGAGGAGAGGAACTGGCCGACCTTGATCATCAGGCCGCCCAGCTCGGTGGCCAGGCCGAAGAAGTTGCGCGCCATCCGCTGCCAGCGCTTCGTCCGCCCGCGGGCGCCGAGGGCCGTCAGGCCGACGCGCGGCAGGAACAGCTCGAACCACCAGTTCTCGACCATGTAGCGGGTCGCGAACCGCATGATGCGGCGGTACCGGAGGCGGCCCGCCCGGTCGGAGACCGCCGGGCCAGCGCGGTGCGGCTGCGCCACCCGGGCTCAGCCCCGCGCGAGCACCGCGAGCACGCGGCGCCGGGCGTCGTCGAGCGCGGCGGTGATCTCGCCGACCTGCTGCGGGGTGGCGGTCTGGGCCGCCAGTGCCGCGGTCTGCGCCAGCTGCGAGCCCGAGCGCAGGATCGACAGCCGGTTGCCGGACGAGGCGGAGCGCGAGCCGCGGCCGCCGCCGAGGCGGTCCTCCGCACCCTCGGCCGCGGCGAAGCCGGCGGGCGTCAGCGACCACACCTTGCGGCCGTCCTCATCGCTCGCCACGACCAGGCCCTCGTCCGACAGCAGCTGCAGCGTCGGGTAGACGGCGCCGGCGCCCGGGGTGCGGTCCGAACCGCCCCGCTCCTCCAGCAGCCGCACGATGCGGTAGCCGTTCGCGGGCTGCTCCGCCAGCACCCGCAGCACGGCGTCGCGCACGTCGCTGCTGTCCGTGCCGACCACCGGCCCCCCGGAGGGGTTCGGGCGCAGCTCGTCGACGACCTCGCGGATCCCGGCCAGCCCGCGGGCGACGCCACCCCGCCGTGCACCGTCCCGGCCGACCCCGCTCATGCTGTGCTCCTGCTTCCGTCGCTCGCGACCTGCGAGGCGCTCGTGACGATACATCGCCCGCTGATCGCCTGTGGCCCGGGTGACCGTCTGCTGGGCACCCGTCCAGCACGTGCGGGCCCCCTCGCCAAGGGTCTTGCCACTTTGGTGACGGTTTCAGGTCCGGAAGCGTCACCGAAGTGGCAAGACCCTCGGTGGACGGGTCGGGGAGGAGTCAGTCCGCGAGCGCGTCGGCGGCCGCAGCCGCGAACTCCTCCGGCCGGTCGACCCAGGGGTAGTGCCCCGCGCCCTCGACGTGCAGCACCATGCCGTCCGGCACCACGCTCGCCAGGGCGATCGGCGCGGCCGTGCCGACCACGCCGTCCTCCCCGGCCGTGATCACGCGCACCGGGGCGGCGATCCAGGCCAGGTCGGTCGCGAAGGTCGGCGGCGTCTCCACGGAGTCGTAGGCCGCGACCGCGCCGACGCTCCACGGGCCGGTCGCCGCGTGCCGCTGCTGCGGCTCCTCCCACTGCGCGTAGGACAGCGGCGCGATCGCCTGCTGCCACGCGTTCAGCGCCGCGTCGTCCGCGTCCTTCGGCGGCCCCTGCATCGCGGTCGCCAGCGCCTGGTCGTAGGCGGGCTCGCCCGTGCGCCTCGCCCGGACCGCCGGGAGGTCGTCCGCCGTCTCGACCAGGCCGGCGGCCGGAGGGGTGACCAGGACCAGGCGGTCCAGCGATTCCGGGAACCGGACGGCGTAGGCCAGCGCGATGCGGCAGCCCGCCGAGTGCCCCATGACGGTGAGGGTCGCCAGCCCCAGGTGCTCGCGCAGGGCCTCGACGTCCTCCGCCTGCGACCACCACGACGCCCGGGTGCGGTCGTCCGGCAGCGGCGAGCCCCCGATGCCGCGCAGGTGCGGGACCACCAGGCGCACGCGGTCGGCGAGCCCGCCCAGGTCGCCGAGGTAGTCGGGGTGACGCGCTGGCCCGCCACCCAGAACGACGACGGGAGCCCCGTCGCCGCGGTCGTCGTACTGCAGATCGTCGCCGGAGGAGGAGGTGTAGGTGGGCACACGGCGAGGGTAGGGCGGCCGGTCTGAAGCCTTCCAGATCACGTCGGTGCGACGATCATCGGGCTGTCAGACACGGGCGACGCCGCTCACCAGCCCGCGGACTGGAAGGTGCACCCGGGGATCAGCGGACCGAGGCCTTCCGGGGTCGGCACGGTGCACCGCGGCCGGCACACGGGCCGAAGATGCACGGAGCGCCCGCACGTCGACCGGTCAGAGGCGGTCGAGCGCCGCCACGATCGTCGGCACCTCGGTGCGGGTGGTGTAGTCGACGTGCACGTCCGCGAAGCGCACCGTGCGGTCGGCGTCGACCACCAGCACCGTCGGGAACGGGATGTCGCCCGTCGCGTCCGCGTTGCTGTCGGCCACGTCGAACCCCAGCGCGGCGTGCGCGGTGCGCGCCTCCGGGCTCGGCTCGGTCAGGATGCCCAGCTCGCGAACCAGCCGGTTGCCCGGGTCGGACAGCACCGTGAACTCCAGGTCGCCGTTCTGCACCGCCTGCGCGGAGCCGTCCGGGGTCTGGGGGCTGATCGCGATCAGCCCGATGCCGCGCTCCCGCAGCGTCGGCAGCAGGTCGCGCTGGTAGGTCTGCAGCGCGATGTTGCAGTAGGGGCACCACGCGCCCCGGTAGAAGACGACGACCGCGGGGGCTCCGGCGAGGGCTGCGGCGAGGGTGGTGGGGGCGCCGTCGGCGGCGACGAGGTCAGCGTCGGGCACGACGTCGCCCTCCCGCACGGCGCCGTCCGGCACGCCGTCCGCGGTCAGGGCCGCCTGCTCGCCCGCGAAGACGCCGGAGAGCTCGGGCCCGATCTGCTCGGTGAAGCCGCCGTTGAAGGCGTCGACCTGCTCGGCGATGGTCTGGTTGCTCATGCTGGGAGCGTATGGAGGCCGACGGCGGGGCGTCCGGCGGCGCCGTCACGCGGCGACGCCGACCGTCACACTCCGTCGCACGTCCGGGCGCGCGGGAGAGGCCCTGCCGACGCCGCAGGCAGGGCCTCCTCGAGCACCGGTCAGCCGTTGACGAGCGGGATCACGTCGCGCGCGACGCGCTCCAGCTCCTCGCGCTGCGGCGAGGCCTGCAGCAGCAGGGTGTCCACCCCGGCGTCCTGGAACTCCCGGATCCGCTCCGCGACCTGCTCGGGCGTGCCGACGAGGCCGGGCCGCAGCCCGCGGTTCGAGACGGAGTAGTCCCGCAGGTCTGGGCGGTGCTCCAGCTGCGACTTGCTGATGAAGTCCTGGTACGACTCGTAGGCCGGGCCGGCCGAGACGTCGGTGATGCGGTCCAGCTCGGCCTGCGCCTCCTGCTCCGTGTCCCGCACGACGATGTAGGCCGCCATGCCGAACGAGGTGAAGGGGGCCGCGCCCGCCTCCTCGCGCCTGCGGCGCATCTCCGCCACCTTGACGCGCAGCTCGTCGGGCGTGCCGCCGTGCGTCAGGTAGGCGTCCGCGAAGCGGGTGATGGAGGCCTTGCCGGCCTCGCTCTCACCCCCCGCGTAGATCACCGGAGCCGGAGCGGGCTTCGGCTGCAGGTGCGCGCCCTCGATGCGGTAGTGCTCGCCGTCGAAGTCGAACCCGTCCTCGCGCCACATGCCCTGCAGGATCGACACGAACTCCTCGGTGCGCCGGTAGCGGTCGTCGTGCGCGGAGAAGATGCCGCCGTACTGCTTGGCCTCCTGCTCCCACCAGGCGGAGACGACGTTCAGCGTGAACCGGCCGCCGCTGATGCCGCCGATCGTCGCGGCCTGCTTCGCCGTGACCGCGGGCAGGTGGAAGCCGGGCCGGACCGCCGCCATGATCTCGATCCGCTCGGTCACCGCCGCGAGCGCCGCGGAGACCGCCCAGGCCTCGAGGCTGGGCGCGGCGATGCCCTTGATGTCGTTCAGGTTCAGCTCGGGCACCAGCGTCACGTCGAAGCCGTGCTGCTCCGCGAACCGCGCCGTCTCCGCCGCGTAGGCGAAGTCGACGGGCATGCCCTCGTCCTCGACGTTCCGCAGCCAGCCTCCGAAGATCGGCGTCCAGTACCCGAAGCGCATGCGTGAATCCCTCTCGTCGTGCGGATGTGCAGCCGCAGGGCTGCGGTGACCGTTCGGCCGGATCGGTGGGGCCGCGGTCAGGCGGCGACGCTCGTGCGGCCGTACTCGGCCTCGAGCAGCCCGCCGAGCAGCCGCGCGATGCTGCGCGGGCCCGAGACCGGAGCGACCGCCTCGACGGCGGGGTTGTAGTTCGTGTTCGTGTTGATGTCGTAGGTGACCGTGCGGCCGTCGGACGTCTCGATGAACTCGATGCCGGCGATGTCGAGCCGGGCCTCGGCCAGCAGCGCCTCGTACCGCCGGATCAGCGGGGTGTCGGCGGTGACGTCGCTGCGCAGCGCGAAGGGCTCGGCGACCGCCCCGGGCACCTCGCAGACGTCGGCCGGGCACAGCTCGAAGCTGCCCGCGGAGGTGTCGACGCGCACCGCGTAGACGAACCGGCCGCCGACGAACTCGGCGCGGGTCACGAAGGGCTCCCGCGCGACCAGGTACTCCTGCACCAGCGTGGTGCCGTCGACGGGCGCCTCGAAGTCGGAGGAGGCGACGTGCGCGGCGAACTCCTCGTGGTCGTCGAAGCGCCGGACCCCGAGGCCCTTGCCGCCCTGGTTGTGCTTCGTGATGAAGGGGGCGGAGAAGGCGCGGGCCGCGTCGACGAGCGCCTCGCGGCCGAACACGGCGGTGGTGCGGGGCACGTCGAAGCCGTGCGCGCGCAGCAGCGCGTGCTGGGCGACCTTGCTGACCTCCAGCTCGATCACGTGCCGGCCGTTCACGACCCGCCGGCCGTGCGACTCGAGCCAGGTCAGCAGGGCGCGCGCGTGCTCCTTCGCGTGCTCGTGACCGCGGGTGTGGGCGGACGCGCTCAGCCGGGACCAGTAGACGCCCGGTGCCGGCTCGTCGTCGAGCGCGATCGCGCCGTCCGTGAGCAGGATCTGCTCGACCGGTACGCCCTCGGCCTCGAACGCCGCAGCGAGCGGCGGGAACCACTCGGGGTTCTCGTGCACGACGAAGACGCGGGGCGCAGCAGCCATGGGGAGAGCGTAGGGAGCCCGCCGCGGGGGCTCCTTCCGCATGACGCCGCGTTGCCTCCCCGTCCGTCCGCGGACCCTTCGAACCGCATCGGGCGGGTCGTTCTCAGCGTTCCTGGCTAGAACGGTCGCTCGACGTTCAGGAGCCGACGCCCCTGCGGAGCAGGAGGAGCCGACCGTGCAGGACGATTCCGGCGGGCCGACCGCGGTCGTCGGCGGTCGCTACGAGCTGGGATCGCTGATCGGGCGGGGCGGCGCCGCCGCCGTCCACAGCGGCTGGGACCGTCAGCTGCGGCGCCGGGTGGCCGTCAAGGTCGTGCCGCTCGACGTCGACCCGCACGGCTCGTCCCTGGCGCGCCGCCGCTCGGAGGCCCGGCTGCTGGCCTCCGTCAGCCACCCGGGCCTGGTCACGCTGTACGACGCGGTCACCGACGAGCACGGCACCTGCCTGGTGATGGAGCTGCTGGAGGGCGGCACCCTGCGCGGGCCGATCGCGGCCGGACCGATGGATCCCCGTGACGTCGCCGTGATCGGCGGGCAGCTCGCGCGGGCGCTGGCCCACATCCACGCCGCGGGCATCGTGCACCGGGACGTCAAGCCGGCGAACATCCTGCTGGCGCACCCGCCGGCGGAGGGCCCGCTGATCGCGAAGCTGTCGGACTTCGGGATCGCCCGGCTGCTGGAGACCGCGCCCAGCGGCACGACGGGCGTGCTGGGCACGGCGCGGTACCTCAGCCCCGAGCAGGCGCAGGGGCAGTCGGTGGGCGGGCCGTCGGACGTCTACTCGCTGGGCCTCACCCTGCTGGAGGCGCTGACCGGGGAGCCGGTGTTCCCCGGGGAGGCGCTGGTCACGCTGACCGCGCGGCTCCTGCGCGACCCCGTGGTGCCCGCCTCGGTGGGTCACGGTTGGCGGTCGCTGCTGACGGCGATGCTGGCGCGCGATCCCGCGGCCCGTCCCGCGGCGCAGCAGGTGGACCGCCGGATTGCCGCCCTCGACTCCCAGGAGGAGCCGGAGCGGACCGCCGCGCTGCCCGCGACCCGCCTCGCGGACCAGGGGGTGCCGACGACGCCGACCGTCCGCATCGCGCCGCTGGCGTCCCCACGACCCGCGGCGGGAACG
>JAKONM010000039.1 GCA_022701925.1 Microbacteriaceae bacterium | reverse complement strand
GGCCCCGAGCTGGCGCATGTAGTCGCTCTCGCGCCGCTCCGGGGAGCGTCGGTAGGCGAGCCGGTACCCCTCGCGGTTGAAGTGCAGCTCGTTCAGGAAGGCCGGGATCAGGGCCAGCACGAGCAGGACGACGAGCCAGGGCAGAAACACCATCACGGCCACCGCCAGCGAGATCGCGGTGAGGCAATCTTGCGCCTGGGCCAGCAGCTGGCTCATCGGGTTGGCGCGCCAGGCGACCTGCCGGCGGGCCCGCTCCAGGCTGTCCTGCACGGCCGGATCCTCGAACTGGGCGAGGTCGAGGGTGGCGGCGTGCGCCATGAGGCGAAGCGACGTGGCGTTGCCGGTGCGCTCGCCGAGCACGCCGTCGACGAGGCTCGTCGCCCGCCCGAGCAAATCGGAGGCGAGCGCGAGGGCGAACTCGATCCCGATCAGCAGGCCCACCTGCCGGAACTGCGGATCGGCGAGCCAGTCCGCCACGGTCTGACCGGCGGCGGGTCCGGCGCGACCGGCCACGACGGCGTCGACGACGAGCTTGGCGACGTAGAGCATCAGGGCCGGCACCGCGGCGCGCACGAGCCGCAGGCCCACGCCGGCGAGCGTGAGGGCGCGGCTCGTGTCCCAGGCGAGCCGGACCAGCGCCGGCAGGTGACGCAACGGGCCGATGCGGATCGAGAACGCCCCCCGCAGCCATGTGGTCGACGACGATCGCACGCGGTTCCTCGGGTGAGCGGATGGCCCCCGGCCTCGCCGCCTGCTGGTACATGCGGAACGCCTCGGGTTGCCCGGCCGCAAATCGCCTCACCCGCGCGATGATGGACCCGTCCCGGCAGCGCCGGACGCCGCGGCCGTCGGGCCGGTCGGCACGTTGGTGACGCACGCGCCGAGCCAGCGGCGCCAGCCGGCGCTCGGGGATGGCGGAGGCCGCCCACGGCACCGTCGCGCGCCATGCCGGCATGGTCGGCGTCACGCCCGATCCCGACGTCTTCGGCACGACGAGCTTCGACGACACGATCTCCGACGGCGACGGCGGCACCGACACGGCGAGCGTCGACGTCACCGGAGGCGGATCGAGACGCGCCCACGCCGTGTGCGAACGGCGTCATCGATGTGCTTGCAGGCACCTTCACCCGGGGGCAGCCCGCGGACGGCGCCGTCGGCTGACCCCGGGACGGCTTCCGGGACGGGACGGCGAACGTCGATCTCGTCCCGGTCTTGACCGGCACCGCCTACGGCGCAAACGGCGGCACGCTGCGGGCGGGCGAGAGCGTGCAATTCCCGGTCAGCCCGAGAGAGGCGGTGACTTCGGAGGGCATCGCAAGCGACATACCCGCCGCCGGGGCGGCCTCGTCCTCTCCGGCGAGCCGCCCTCCCTCTCCCGCCACGCGGCCTCCTCCGGACCGGAGCCGGGGCACGATGCGGACACACGGATTGCGGTTGTCCGAAATCGTCGTGCGGTATCAGACAGCGAGAGCATGCTCCCGATCGAACGCATCTCCGCGACGGCCGTCCGCCCCAGCCGGCGGCGCATCGGGGAGACGGGCGGGGCGACGGATCAGTACCGTTGCGCACCCGGGGCCGCACCGGTCCGAGCCGGACGGTATGCAGGGGGTCGCGCGCGCTGGAGCGGGACGCGGCCGTACCCCTCCGCCTCGGTCAGATGGGGCGCGACGCGCGAGCGCTGATGCGCGTGGAAATGATGGTCCCAGTGCCCGGTGCTGGGGTGCCACTCGATGTCGCTCCCGGCGAGGCCGGGCAGCGGGGCCGGAGACGCGGACGCCGACACGCCCCCCAGAACACAGAGCGCGACGCCGGCGGCCAGAACGGAAACGGTCCGCATCATCGGTGGGTCCTTTCGATCCTTCGCGTGCGGGGCATCGCACGCCGTGCAGGTCACATGGAAACGAGTGTCATAAAACTGTCATGCCACGGCACCATGCTCCATCCGCCCGCACGAATTCAATATAAAAATCAGATGTTTATTCGGGATCATTCCTGATCGCCCGCCGTCACGAATCCAGTCGATCTTTCATCCGGACCGCTCTCGGGACCGATCGTCGCGACTCTTGCCGCGACGTGCGGAGGAGGGCCGGCCCGGACGGCCGTGATGCGGGCGGGCCGGGCGGGCGGGGCGCGTCGCGCGGCGCCGTCGAAGCCTGTTGAAACCGGGGACGGCGATGGACCCCGACGGGCCGAGCGGCGTTCTCAGGAGCCGCCACCCAGGCGATCACGACGGACCATCGATGGCAAAGCCCAGGACGGTGCATGAGACGGCCACCGGAACGAAGGCCAAGGCCGCCGGGGTCAAGGCGACGGGGGCCAAGGCGACGGGGGCCAAGACGGTGAAGGGCGAAACGGCGAAGGCCGAGCCGAAGGGTCGAGCCGGGGATCGCCATCCGATCGCCGCTCCGCTGATCCCGATGGGCGCGCTCGCGGTCGCCCTGCTCGGGCTCGCCGACAAGGCCCGGCCGCTGGTGCACGTGGCCCGCGACGCCCGGCGCCTCGATGCCATCGCAGCGGTCGTGAGAGCGCTCGCGCCGGACCGCACGGTGGCGATCTACCCCGAATGGGACTGCCTGCCCTTCGACCGGGCCTCGCCCTCGCGCGGTGTGATGGGCGCGCGCACCGGCGTGCTGCGCTGGCTGACCGACCGGGCGGCGTGGCCCGACATCGTGCTGACGACGGCGCCCGCCCTGCTGCAGCGGGTGCCCCCGCCCCGGATCTGGGCCGGGGCGCATATCGAGCTGCGGGTCGGCGACGATCTCGATCCGGAGACGCTGACGACGTCGCTGCAACGCCTGGGCTACATCGTGGACGACCGCGTCGACGAGCCCGGCGAAGTCGCGGTTCGCGGCCGGACCGTCGACGTGTTCCCGGCAGCCGCCCCCCTGCCGTGCCGCATCGAGCACGAGAACGGCCGCGTCACCGCGATCCGGTCCTACGATCCGGTCTCGCAGCGCTCGCGCGCCGATGTCGGCACCC
>JAKONM010000008.1 GCA_022701925.1 Microbacteriaceae bacterium | reverse complement strand
CAACGGGCGGCTGGCCTCCGGGACGGCCCAGGTGCCGGAGATGCTCGCGATGGGCATGAAGGTCGGCATCGGCCTCGACGACCAGGCCTGCACCGACGTCGCCGACCCCTGGCAGAACATGCGGATCGGCATCGCCTCCCAGCGCGCCCGCACCCAGGACCCGCTCGCGATGATGCCGGAGCGGGCGCTGCACCTGCACACCCTCGGCGCGGCCGAGGTCATGGGCGTCGCCGACCGGGTGGGCAGCCTGGAGGTGGGCAAGCACGCCGACTTCGTCGTCGTCGACCCGCGCCGGCCCGACGTCGGCCCGCTGTGGCACCCGGTGCGCAGCTACGTGCTGTCGATGTCGCTGCGCAACCTGCGGGCGGTCTACGTCGGCGGCCGGGTGGTCGACGAGGGCGGGACCTCCCGCCACCCGCTCGCCGCCGAGGCGTCCGCGCGGCTGCACACCGACCTGCCGGCCCTCACCGCGCGGGTCGGCCACCCCCGCTGAGGCCCGTGCTGAGGCCCTGCGCCAGCCGCCACACCCGGTCTCGGGAGAACGGCTGCTCGTACCCGCGCACCCCGAGGGCCCGCGCGATCGCGTTGCCCACCGCCGGGGCCACCGGGTTGTACGGCGACTCGCTCATCGACTTGGCGCCGAACGGCCCGAGCGCGTCGCTGGTGCTCGCGAACAGCACCTCGGTCTCGGGGACGTCGGCGAACTGCGGCACCCGGTAGGTGCGGAAGCCGGGGTTCAGCACCCGCCCGTCCGCCACCAGGACCTCCTCGTACAGGGCGCTGCCGTAGCCCTGCGCCGCGCCGCCCTCCACCTGCCCGCGGCACTGCGCGGGGTTCAGCACGGTCCCCGCGTCGGCGGCCTGCACCGACCGCAGCACCCGCACCACGCCGGTCTCGACGTCGACGGCCACGCGCACGGCGTGCACGTTGAAGGCCAGCGAGCGCACCTCGCCGAGCTCGGCCCCGGTGGCCGCGAGGCCGTCGTCGCCGCGCTCCGCCGGGGGCGCGGCGGCCACCACCGCCGGGTAGGGCAGCAGGCGGCCGCCCGCCCGGACGCCGTCGTCGGCCAGCTCGAGGTCGTCCCCGGCGGGCGCGCCCGCAGCCGACGCGGCCGCCCGGACGCGGGCCGCCAGCGCCAGGCACGCGGCGTGGACCGCCTTGCCCGCCACGGTGATCCCCGCGGAGGCGAAGGCGCCCGTGTCGTGCGGCACCAGGTCGGTGTCGGCGTGCTGCAGCCGCACCCGCTCCACCGGCACCCCCAGCGCCGAGGCCGCGATCTGGCGCAGCACCACCGTGGTGCCGTTGCCGAACTCCACCGTGCCCGCCCGCAGCAGCACGGTCCCGTCGGGGCGCAGCGCCGCCGACGTGTGCGCGAAGTGCCCGTGGGGCGCCATCGTCGCGAGCATCGCGACGGCCATCCCCTCACCGACCCGCCAGCTGCCGCCCTCCGGCACGGGGTCGCCGCCGCGGCCCAGCGCCTCCTGCGCCAGGTCGAGGCACTGGTCCAGGCCGTAGCTGCCCCAGCGCAGGTCGTCCTCGTGCAGCGGGTCGCCCTCGCGGACCGCGTTGCGGCGCCGCAGCTCGAAGGGGTCGAGGTCCAGGGCGAGCGCGAGCTCGTCCATCGCCGACTCCAGCCCGAGCACCACCTGCCCCAGCCCGTACCCGCGGAACGCCCCCGAGGGCAGGGTGTTCGTGTACACCGCCTCCGCGTCCACCGACCGCACCGGCACCCGGTACAGCGACAGGGAGTCGGCGCACGCGTGGAACAGGGTGCCGCGGGAGTGGTTGCCGTACGCCCCCGCGTCGCTGAGCACCTCCATGCGGGCGGCGGTCAGGCGGCCGTCGCGGGTGGCCCCCAGGGTCACGGACACCCGCATCGGGTGCCGCACCGCGGAGCGCTCGAACTCCTCGCCGCGCGAGAACTCGTAGGCCACCGGCCGGCCCGTGGTCAGCACCGCCAGGGCGACCAGGTCCTCGGCGAGCATCTCCTGCTTGCCGCCGAAGCCCCCGCCGACCCTCGCGGTCAGCACGCGCACCCGGTCGCGGGGCAGGTCGAACAGGTGCGCCAGCTCGTCGCGCACCAGGAACGGCACCTGGGTGCTGGCCCGCACGACGAGCCGGCCGCCGTCGTCGAGCCACCCCACCGCGCCGTGGGTCTCCATCTGCGCGTGGATGACCCGCGAGGTCCGCCAGGTGCCGCCGACCACGACGTCGCTGGCGGCCAGCGCGGCGTCGACGTCACCCCCGTGGCGCTGCGACAGCGACAGCACCACGTTGCGCGAGGCGTCGTCGACCCGCTCCGCCGCCGTCCGGTCGGGGTGCAGCAGCGGCGCCCCGGGCCGGCGCGCCTCCTCGGGGTCGAAGACCGCGGGCAGCAGCTCGTACTCGACCTCGATCGCGCGGCAGGCGGCCTCGGCCGCTCCGACCGACTCCGCGACGACGACCGCGATGCGCTGGCCGCGGAAGCGCACGATGGTGTCGAGCATCCGCGTGTCGTCCGGATCGTCCAGCCGCGACTCGTGCCGCGCCGTGGAGTAGAGGATGTCCGGCACGTCCGCGGCGGTCAGCACGGCGACGACGCCGGGCATCGTCGCGGCGACCGCGGTGTCCATCGAGAGGATGCGCGCGTGCGCGTGCGGGCTCTGC
>JAKONM010000333.1 GCA_022701925.1 Microbacteriaceae bacterium | reverse complement strand
TCACGCCGAAGACCGCGACGGCGCCGGTGACGATGAAGGCCAGGCCGGCCCACCAGGCCGCGTTCTGCGCCTCCCCCAGGATCAGCACGCCGATGCCGACGGCCACGATCGGGTCGACGACGGTCAGCCCCGCGATCACCAGGTCGGGGGGCCCGACGGAGTAGGCGGTCTGCACCAGGTAGAACCCGGCCGCACCGGCGGCCAGCAGGCCGAGCACGGACAGCACGGTGAAGAGGTCGAACTGGCCGAGGGACAGGCGGTTGATGACGGTCTTGGCCATCGTGGCGACGAACCCGTAGAGCACGCCGGCCCCGACGATGTAGGCGATCGGGGTCGCGCGGTCGCGGTAGACCGCCCACAGCACCCCGAAGGCGATCAGCACGATGAGCAGCAGCACCAGGATCGTGCGCAGGTCGTCGTCGCTGATGCCGGTGTCCGTGGCGTTCGGCGCCGCGACCGCGACGAAGGCGCCGACGCCGACGACGCAGAGCGCGATGGCCCGGACGACGCGGCGGTCCAGGTGGATGTGGTTCAGCCGTGCGTTGAGGATGGCTGTGACGACCAGGGCGATCGCGCCGATCGGCTGCACCACGATCAGCGCGGCGAACCGCAGGCTGGTCAGCTGCAGCACGATCGCGAGGCCCAGGGCCACCGTGCCGAAGAGCCACGAGCGGTTCCGCGCCAGGCGCAGCAGCTCGGACCGGCCCAGCTCGGTGCCGCTCGTCGATCGGCGGGCCTCCACCTGCTTCACCCCGCGCGACTGGAACTGCGCCCCGAAGCTGAGGAACACGGCGCCGATCAGGGCGATCGGGATGCCGATCGCCTGGGCCGTGTTGATGACGCGCGAGTCCAGCCCGATGGAGAGGAGGGTCGGCAGCACCGCTGCAGGCTAGCGGCAGGGCTGCTCGGCGGGGCGGCGCTACGCTGATGAGCGCCCTGTTTCGCCGCCTCGGAGGTCCCTGGACACGATGACCGTGCTGCCCATCCGCATCACCGGCGACCCGGTGCTGCACACCCCGGCGGCCCCGGTCACCGAGTTCGACGACGACCTGCGCACGCTCGTCGCGGACATGTTCGAGACCATGGACGCCGCGCCCGGCGTGGGCCTGGCCGGTCCGCAGGTGGGCGTGCCGCTGCGGCTCTTCGTCTACGGCTACGAGCACGACCCCGAGGGTCCGAGGCGCGGCGTCGCGATCAACCCGGTGCTCTGGATCACGCCCGTGCCGACCGGCGAGGCCGACGACGACGCCGAGAGCGAGGGCTGCCTCTCGGTGCCCGGCGAGCGCTTCCCGCTGCGCCGGTCGTTCCGCGCGCGCATGGAGGCGCAGGACCTGGACGGCGCGCCCTACGAGATCGAGGCCCGCGGCTGGTTCGCCCGCATCCTGCAGCACGAGTTCGACCACCTGGACGGCGTGCTCTACGTGGACCGCCTGGACTTCCTGAACGCCCGCCGCGCGAAGAAGGCCGTGTCCGGCAACAAGTGGGGACGGCCCGGCAACAGCTGGACCCCCGGCATCGACGACCTGGAGGGCTGAGGCTCAGGCGGCGCGGATCGCCGCCAGCATCGACTCGGGGTCGCCGCCCTTCCACAGCACGCTCGTCGCGCCGGCGGCGAGGCCCATCGGCCCCCAGCGGTCGAGGTCGGTGGCGGTCACGAGCACCCAGCGCAGCCCCCGCTCCCGCTGCATCAGGGCCACCCGCGCGTCGCGGCCGGCCTGCTCGACGGCCTGCAGCCCGCCCAGGCGCGGCAGCCGCACGTCGGAGACGACCACGTCGACCGCGTGCCGGCGCAGGTGGGCCAGCAGCTGCACGCCGTCGGGCACCTCGCCGACCACGCCCAGGTCGTGCTGCGCGTCGAGGACGAGCCGCCAGCCCTCCCGCTGCAGCGGGTCGGCGTCGGCCAGCAGGACGCGCAGCACGGTCAGCGCGCGCCGAGGTCGACGCCGTGCACCCCGTTGTGGAAGCGCACGGCGGGCAGGCTGACGCTGAGCGCGAAGCCGACCCCCGGCGTCTCGGCGGCGACGAGCGAGCCGCCGAACAGCTCGACCCGGGCGCGCATCTCCTGCAGGCCGGGGCCGGACACGTGCTGCACCAGGGAGCGCAGGTCCTCCTCCACGCCGTACGCGAGCTCGGCCGCGGTCTCGTCGGGGTCGAGGCCCCGGCGCAGCACCGCGGTGCGGAAGCCGTCGTCCTCCACCCGCAGCGCCAGCCCGGTGCCGGTCCACGTGAAGAGCACCCGCACGGTGGTGCCGTCGCCGCCGTGCTTCAAGGAGTTGGACATCGCCTCCTGCAGGATCCGGTAGACGGCCAGCTCGGCGCCGGCCTCCAGCGCCCAGGGGTCGCCGGTCTCCTCGACCACGACCTGCAGCCCCGCGTCGCGCATCAGGCGGAGCAGGTCGCGGGTCGACCGCAGCGTGGGCTGCGGGGACGCCTCGGCCTCGCTCTCGCGCACCAGCGTCATGACGCGGCGCAGGTCGGCCAGCGTGGTGCGGCCGGTGTCGGCGATGGTCTGCGCCGCGCGGACGGCGGCGGTCGGATCGGTCGCGCCGGCGTAGCGGGCGCCGTCGGCCTGCGCGATCATCGCGGACACCCGGTGCACGGCCACGTCGTGCAGCTCGCGGATGATCCGCAGGCGCCCGCCCTGATCGGCGGTCGAGACCTCGAGGTGCGCCGTGCGCCCCTCGGCCCGCCCGATGCGCCGGGCGAGCGCCCGCGCGCGGCCGGCGGCCCGGCGCCAGAGCACCAGCAGCACGAGGACGATCAGCACGAGGGCGCCGACGGCCCCGGCGAGGACGGGCTCGGTGAGGGTCGGCATGAGGCGGAGTCTAGGAAGGCGCGGCCGTCGGACGGCGGAGGCGGAGGGGCCGTTCCGCGCACGCGGCGGCCGCTCCGGTGCGCAGCGAGTCGCGGTCAGCGGTCCCCGGTGGGCGCCCACTCGTCGCGGAGGAGCCCCATCAGCACGACGTCCTCGTACGCGCCGCGGACCCAGGCGTGCTCGCGCAGGCGGGCGACGCCGACCTCCGCGTGGCGCGCGAGCGGGTCGGAGCCGAAGAGCGTCACGGTGCCGACCGCGGCGCCGCCCGCGTCGACGATGAACCGCGCCTCCCCGGCCGTCGGTTCCGACTCGCCGCGCCGCCGCCGGGCCTCGAACGCGGCCCGGCTGAGCGGAGCGGGCGCCTCCGCCCGGCGCTCCTCCCAGGTGGACAGGTCGGCCGCCAGCGCGAAGAGCAGGTCGCCGTCCTCGTCGGTCGGCGGGCGCAGGACGACGTCGGTCGGCTGGGGCACGGCCCGACGGTGCGCCCGGCGCAGGGCCGGGGACGAGGAGGGCCCCCGTCCGGCGAGGACGGGGGCCCGTTCGCTCCCCGACTTGGACTCGAACCAAGAACCTGCCGGTTAACAGCCGGCTGCTCTGCCAATTGAGCTATCGAGGATCAGCGGGAAGGCTCGACCCCGCGTGCGGACGAGTGTAGCAAGACCGGCACGCCGATCGCCCCGGCCGCGAGGGCGCGGCGCCGCCCGCTCCCTCCGCCTCAGTTCAGCGGGCGGGTCCCGGCGGGCAGCACGCCGCCGCCCACCACCTCCGCGGCCGCGTCCTGCAGCGCGGTCAGGGCCACGCGCTGCGTGAACGGGCCGGTCGAGAGCCGGGCCACGCTCAGCGCCTGCAGCTCGCGGGCCGGCAGCGCCGCACCGGGAGGGCTGATCAGGGTCAGCTTCCGCTCCCCGAGCCCAGCGACCACGCGTCGGATCTCCTCGCGGTCGACCAGCCCGGGCACGAAGACGACGGGAGCGCCCGCCTCGAGGAACGCGCGACCGCGGGTGATCGCCTCGTCGACCAGGCCGTCGCGGTCCGCGCCGTCCGCCGCACGCACGAACGCGTCGGTCCGGGCGTTCAGCACGAAGTCGATCCCCGCGGAGCGGCCGGCCTCGAGCACGGCGCGCACGGCGGCGACGGCCTCGTCGAGCGGCCGCATGCCGTCCTCCAGGTTGCCGCCGACCACGCCCGCCTCGATCGCCTTCGCGGCGGTCGCGCCGGGGTCGCCGTAGCCGGATTCGAAGTCCATGCTCACCGGCAGGTCGACGGCGCGCACGATGCGGCCGACCATGTCGAGGTGCAGCTCGAGCGGGATGTTCTCGCCGTCCTCGTAGCCGAAGGTCGCGGCGATCGAGTGGCTGGCCGTCGCCAGCGCGGCGACGCCCTCCACGTCGGCCACGACCTTCGCGGAGACGACGTCCCAGACGTTCGGCAGCACGAGGATGCGCTCGTCGGCGTGGAGGTCGGCCAGGGTTCGTGCGCGCTCGGCGAGGGTGCTCATGGCCGAAGCGTAGGGACGCCCTCCGGGAGGTCCCTCAGCGCGGGGCGAGCACTCCGGTGCGCGCGCGGTAGTCGTCGCGCAGACCGCGCACGTAGGGGTGCTCGGCGTCGTCGAGCACGTCGTCCAGCGCGCCCGCCGCGACGACGACCCCGCGGTGCAGCACGACGAGGCGATGCGTCGTGCGCCGCATGACCGCGGCGTCGTGGCTGACGATCACGGCGGAGAACACCCGCTCCGCGTGCAGCTCGAGCAGGTCGTCCAGCACGCGGCCGCGGGTCGTGACGTCGACGGAGGCGGTGGGCTCGTCGGCGATCCACAGCGTCGGCTGCAGGATCAGCGAGCGGGCGATCGCGACGCGCTGCTTCTGCCCGGCGGAGAGCTCCCACGGGTAGCGCGCCATCATGCCGAGCGGCAGCTGCACGGCGTCGGTCAGCTCCGCGGCCCGCGCGCCCGCCTCGCGCTGGTCGAAGCGGCGGTCGCGGGCGAGCAGGGGCTGCACCACGTTCTCCGCCACGGTGAGGCCCGGAGCCAGCGTCCGGCCGGCGTGCTGCGGCAGGTAGCCGACCTGCGCGGACAGGACGCGCGTCGCCGCGCGGCCCGGCCGCACGGCACGCAGCCCCAGCACCCGCAGGTCGCCGCCGGTGACGCGGGGCCCGCGCCGGCCGAGGCCGGCCGTGCGTCCGGCGAGCACGCGCGCCAGCGTGGACTTGCCGGCGCCCGCCTCCCCGACGACCCCGACCATCTCGCCGGGCTCGATGCGCAGGTCGACGCCGCGCACGGCCTCGTGACCCTGCGCGCCCGGGTACGACACGGTCAGGTCCCTGGCGTGCACCACCGCGCTGTCGCCCATGTCGCTCCCGTCGCCAAGACGATCCGGAGTGTAATCAGGCCCCGCGCGACCCCCTCAGCGACACCCCCAGAACGGGCTCAGGCGCCGCGGAGCACCCGGCGGTCGGCCTCGACGCCCACCAGGGCCTGGCGCAGCGCGCGCAGGCGCTCGGGGTCGGCACCCGTCTCGCTGCGCTGCAGCTGGCGCACCAGGTCGGCCTTCTGGCGCAGCAGGTGGCGGTCGACCAGGGACGCGACGGTCGCCTTCGCGGTGCGCGCCAGGCGCTCGGCGTCGTCGCCCACCACGGGCAGCCGCAGGAAGGCCAGCTCCTGCACGATCGGCGCCACCTGCTCCCCCGCCTCGGCGGTCAGCCGCTCCAGCCAGCCCGCCCCGCCGAGCGCCCCCAGCTGGGTCGCGATCGCGTCGCGGACGACCGCGAGGGTCGCGTTGTGGAAGCCGGCCCCGGTGGCGCGGTGGATCAGGTCGCCGCCCACGAGGTGGGGCAGCTGCACGATCATCATCAGCGCCTCCCGCTCCAGCCGCGTGGCCGGGTCGTCGGGCAGGGACCGCAGGCTGGCCGCCGGCCGACGCGGGGACTCCTGCTGCTGCTCGCGGCCTCGGCGCGGCTCGGGCTCGGCGCGCTTCGGCGCCCGGACGGCCCGGTCGACCTCGGCCAGGTCGAGGCCCAGCCAGCGCGCCAGCTCGCGCGCGTAGCCCGGCCGCACCGCGGGGTCCCGGATCTCGGCGACGATCGGCGCGGCCTGGCGCAGCGCGGCGGCGCGGCCCTCCACCGTCTCGAGGTCGTGGGTGTCGAGCACCCGCCGGATCATGTACTCGAACATCGGCCGTTTGGCGTCGAGCATCGCCCGCACCGCCTCGTCGCCGCGCTGGGCCCGGAGGTCGCACGGGTCCAGCCCGTCCACGCCGACCGCCACGAAGGTGCGGGCGGAGAACCGCTGCTCCTCGGCGAACGCCCGCACGGCCGCCTTCTGGCCCGCCGCGTCCGGGTCGAAGGTGAACACGACCTCGCCCTGCGCGCCGGACTCGTCGCCCAGCACCCGGCGCAGCACCTTGATGTGATCGACGCCGAAGGCCGTGCCGCAGGTCGCGACCGCCGTCGTGACGCCGGCCAGGTGGCACGCCATGACGTCGGTGTAGCCCTCCACCACCACCGCCCGGTGCTCGCGGCTGATGTCCCGCTTGGCGAGGTCGAGCCCGTAGAGCACGTTCGACTTGTGGTAGACGGGCGTCTCGGGGGTGTTCAGGTACTTGGGGCCCTGGTCGTCCTCCAGCAGCCGGCGCGCGCCGAAGCCGACGACCGCTCCGGTCAGGTCGCGGATCGGCCAGGTGAGCCGGCCGCGGAAACGGTCGTAGACGCCGCGGTCGCCGCTCGAGACCAGGCCCGCGGTCGACAGCTCGACGTCGCTGAAGCCGTGCCCGCGCAGGTGCTTCGTCAGCGCGTCCCACGACTTCGGCGCCCAGCCGACGCCGAAGCGCGCGGCCGCCGCCTCGTCGAACCCGCGCTCGGTGAGGAACTGCTGGCCGGGCGCCGCGGCCGCGGTCGGCAGCTGGGCGGTGAAGAACTCGGCCGCCAGGCGGTTCGCCTCCAGCAGGCGGACGCGGTTCGTCGTGTCCTCGCCGGCCCGGCCGTCCTCGAACGTCAGCGTGTAGCCGATGCGCGCGGCGAGCGACTCGACCGCGTCGCGGAAGGTCAGGTGGTCGAGGCGCATCAGGAAGGAGATGGCGTCGCCGTCCTCGCCGCAGCCGAAGCAGTGGTACCGGCCCACCCCGGGCCGCACGGTGAAGCTGGGGCTGCGCTCGTCGTGGAAGGGGCACAGGCCCTTCAGCGAGCCGACGCCGCCGGGCTTCAGCGCGACCTGGTCGCCGATCACCGCGACGATGTCGGTGCGGGCGCGCACCTCGTCCACGTCGCTGTCGCGGATCCGGCCGGCCACGGCGGGTGAGTCTAGGAGCGCCCGCCGACCGTCCCCGCCGCGTCCGCCGAACGCGCGGCCGCCAGGATGCGGCGCGCCGGCAGCCGGCGCAGGCCGACGGGCAGCAGGCGCCAGGCCGGTGCGGCACGCCGCGCAGCGCGCAGCAGCGCGGGCGAGCAGCGCCCGGGCGGTCGCGCGGCGTCCTGCAGGGTCGGCCGGGTCGCCGCAGCCAGCACGGGCAGCGCCAGCCGGATCCAGGGCGGGGTGCCGCGCGCGGCGATCAGGGCGTCGACCACGGCCAGCGTGTCGTCGTCCCAGCGCAGCGCCGTCGACGCCTCGGCGAACGCGGCGTCGAAGGCGGCTCGGTCCGCGGGCCACTCCCCCGCGGGCAGCCCCAGCACGGTGGCGATGCGACCGTTCCTCGCCAGCAGCTCGTCCGCCAGCGGCGCGGGCAGCGGACCCCACACCGCCTCCGCGATGCGCAGCGCGGTGTCGTGGATCGTCGCGGCGACCCAGAGCTGCAGGGCGGGATCGCGCGCGTCGTAGGCGACGGGCTCGTCGACGGCGCTGACGACGGGCCGGTGGGCCGCGCCGACCGCGCGGGCGGTGCGCGCGACCAGGCCGGACTCGCCGGCGCCGGCCACGTAGACGAAGCGCAGCGTGCTCCAGAGCCGCCCCAGCGGGTCGGCCGCGAAGTCGCTGTGCCGGGCAACGCCGTGCCCCACCGCGGGATGCGCCAGCTGCAGCAGCAGCGCCCGCAGCCCGCCCGCCAGCAGCACCGCCTCCAGCTGCAGCCCGGCCGCCGAGGGCAGCCGCCGGCCGCGCCGCCTCAGCCGACCAGCCGGGCGTGCCATGCGAGCGCGGACTGGTCGGTGAGGCTGGCGACCTGGTCGACCACCACGCGCTTGCGCACCCCGTCGTCGTCGGTCAGCGCCCAATCGGCCGCGAACGCCGTGTCCAGGTGCTGCGGCTGCTGCAGCAGCACGTCGGCCAGCTGCTGCAGCAGCTCGCGCTGCTGCACGTAGACCGGCTGACGCACGTCGTTCGCCATGACGAACGCGGCCACGATGCCCTTCAGCGCGGCGATCTCGGCCTGGATGCCGCGCGGCACGTGCACGTCGGCGCCGAAGCGCACCAGCTCGCCGGCGGGGTGCGCCCGGCGGGTCGCGGTCGTGGCCGCTCCGGCGAACCGGCCGATCAGCTGGCTGGTCAGGTTCTTCAGCGCGCCGTGCGCCCGGCGGGAGCCGTCCCACTCCGTGATCCAGGCGTCCGTGGCGCGCAGGCGGTGCAGCGCCTCCACCAGCTCGTCCTGGTCGAAGGCGCCGCCGACCCAGGCGTGCATGGCGCCGACGACCGTGCGCTGCGACGCGTTCGAGCGCAGGGCGGCGACGTCGACCGAGCCGCCGACGACCGCGTCCTCGAAGTCGTGCACGGAGTAGGCGATGTCGTCGGAGAGGTCCATGACCTGCGCCTCGATGCACGGCCGCCGGTCGGGCGCGTCCTGCCGCAGCCAGGCGAAGGCGGGCTCGTCGTCCGGGTAGTAGCCGAACTTGCTGCGCCCGCTGGGGTCGCCGACCGGGGCGTCCAGGCCCCAGGGGTACTTGAGGCTGGCGTCCAGGCTGGCGCGCGTCAGGTTCAGGCCGTAGGCGCTGCCGTCATCGCCGAACACCTTGGGCTCCAGCCGGGTGAGCAGCCGCAGCGACTGCGCGTTGCCCTCGAAGCCGCCGATGTCGGCGCACCACTCGTTCAGCGCGCGCTCACCGTTGTGGCCGAAGGGAGGGTGCCCCAGGTCGTGCGCCAGGCAGGCGGTGTCGACCACGTCGGCCGCGAGGCTGAGGCTGCCGGCCAGCTCGCGGCCGACCTGCGCGACCTCCAGCGAGTGCGTCAGGCGGGTGCGCGCGAAGTCGAGCCCCATGGTCGGCGACAGCACCTGCGTCTTGGCGGCCAGGCGGCGCAGCGCGCCGGAGTGCAGCAGCCGCGCACGGTCGCGAGCGAAATCGCTGCGGCGCGAGGAGTGCTGCTCGGGCAGCCAGCGCTCGCGGTCCGCCTCGCCGTAGCCGCGATCGGTCGCCTGCTCGGCCTCAGCCACCGCTGGAGTCCAGCTCCGCACCGGCGAGGTGCTCCCGCGCCGCGGCGTCCACCGTGCGGGACTCCAGCCAGCGGTCCGGCAGCGTCGGCGACTTCGGGCTGCCGGCGCGGCCGCGCTGCCCCTCCGCCGCCTCGCCCGGATACGGCTGGTCGTGGTCGAGGCGGGCCAGCAGCCCGTCCAGCTGCTCGAGGGTCTCCACCTGCGCCAGCTGCGCGCGCAGGTCGCCGCCGACGGCGTAGCCCTTGAAGTACCAGGCGACGTGCTTGCGGATGTCCCGGCAGCCGCGGTGCACGCCGCCGTCCTCGTCGTCGCCGAAGAACTCGACCTGCAGCTGCGCGTGCCGGCGGAACGCGCGGGCCACGTCGCCGAGGCTCGGCTGCGGCGGCGCCTCCCCCGTGCCGAACGCGGCGGCCAGGTCGCCGAACAGCCAGGGGCGGCCCAGGCAGCCTCGGCCGACGACCACGCCGTCGCAGCCCGTCTCCGCCATCATCCGCAGGGCGTCGCCCGCGCTCCAGATGTCGCCGTTGCCCAGCACGGGCACGCCGGTGACGGCCTCCTTGAGGCGCGCGATCGCACTCCAGTCGGCGTGGCCGGAGTAGAAGTCGGCGGCGGTGCGCCCGTGCAGCGCGATGGAGGCGACGCCGGCGCCCTCGGCGATGCGCCCCGCCTCCAGGTAGGTCAGGTGGTCGGCGTCGATGCCCTTGCGCATCTTGATCGTCAGCGGCAGCGGACCGGCGGCGCGGACGGCCCGCTCGACGATGTCGCGGAACAGGTCGAGCTTCCAGGGCAGCGCGGACCCGCCGCCGCGACGCGTCACCTTGGGCACCGGGCAGCCGAAGTTCAGGTCGACGTGGTCGGCGCGGTCCTCCTCGCGCAGCATCGTCACCGCAGCCTCGACCGTGGCGGGGTCGACGCCGTACAGCTGCACGGACCGCGTGGTCTCGTCGGGGTGGAAGCGGATCAGCCGCATCGACTCCCTGGTGCGCTCCACGAGCGCGCGACTGGTGATCATCTCGCTGACGTACAGGCCGGCGCCGTACTCGCGGCACAGCCGCCGGAACGCCGTGTTGGTGATGCCCGCCATCGGCGCCAGCACCACCGGCACGTCCAGCTCGAGGGGCCCGATGCGCAACGCGGGCGCGGGCGCGAGTGCCGTGGTCACGGGGCCATTCTCGCGGACCGGGCGGACACCGTCATGCACGGCGTCGCCCGTCCGGTGCGGCTCAGGCCTCCGCCGCTTCGAGCGCGGCAGCGGGCAGGCAGTCGTCGCCCTCGCAGGCGGGACCGCTCGCCGCCAGCATCGTGAACGGGACGATCGGACGCGGTCCGGTCACCTGGCGCCCGCCGACTGCTCCGTCGCGACCTGCGTCAGCGCGCCGGCGAACACCTCGGACGGCTGCGCGCCCGAGACGCCGTAGCGCCCTTCGATCACGAAGAAGGGCACGCCCTGGATGCCGTGGGCGACCGCCTGCGCCAGGTCCGCCTGCACGTCGCCGGCGTACCGGTGGTCGGTCAGCGCGGCGCGGGCCGCGTCGCCGTCGAGCCCGACCGACTCCGCGAGCGCGACCAGGTCGTCCACGTGGCCGATGTGGCCGCCGTCGACGAAGTAGGCGCGGAACAGCGCCTCCGCGGTCTCCAGCTGCCTGCCCTGCGCCTTCGCGTGGTGCAGCAGCTCGTGGGCCAGCAGCGTCTTCGTGTGCCGGATGTCGTCGTAGCGGTAGCCCAGGCCGACCTCCGCCGCGATCGCGGTCACCTGGTCGGTCATCGCCCTGGCCTTCTCGAGCGGGATGCCCTTGTGGCCGGAGAGGAACTCGACGGCGCTGCCCTCGAAGTCCACCGGGGTGTCGGGCGACAGCTCGAAGGAGTGGTACTCGACCTCGACCGGCACGCCGGAGGCGGCGACGCCCGCCTCGAAGCGGCGCTTGCCGATGTAGCACCAGGGGCACGCGACGTCGGACCAGACGTCGACCTTCACGGGATCCGTCACGAGGTGCGGGAACCGACGTCCCCCTCCGTCCATTCCCGCTCCCGTACCGTGGCGGCATGGGCAGCGAGCGGGTCGTGGCGGCGGCCGAGGCGCTCGGCCTGGAGGTCGAGCTGGTGCAGCGGCCCGCGGCGGACTCGCTGGAGGGCGCCGCCGCGCTGCTGGGCCTGGAGCCGTCGTCGATCGTGAAGTCGCTGGTGGTGGCGCGCAGCGACGGCACCTTCCTGTTCGCGCTGGTGCCGGGCGACCGCAGATCGCCTGGGCGCGGCTGCGGGCCGCCGTGGGCGTGAACAAGCTGCGCCTGCCGAGCGCCGACGAGGCGCTGGCCGCGACCGGCTACGAGCGCGGGACGATCACGCCGCTGGGCAGCAGCACCGCCTGGCCGGTGTTCGCGGACGAGCGGATCGCCGGGCGCGTGGCGATGGGCGCCGGCGCGCACGGCTTCAGCGCCTTCGTCGACGCCGGCGCGCTCGTCGCCGCGCTGGGCGCGACGGTCGCCGACATCAGCGCCTGACGCGCTCGCCCCGCCGCGGTCGGCGGTGCGGCAGCGCGACCTCGCCGCGGCAGAAGCGCACGAAGAACCGGGCCGCGCGGCCGTTCCGGGTGACCAGCAGGTGGACGAGGCCGGGCGCGCGCTCGAAGAGCCGCAGCAGGCGGGCGCCCGACCGCTGCTCCGGCTCCAGATCCTGCTCGACCTGCTGCTCGTACTGCCGCAGGCCCGCCTCGCCGCCCGCCGCCGCGCGTCCGGCAGCCAGGCCGGACCGCAGCGCGAACGAGATGCCCTCCCGCGTCCACGGCTCCAGCAGGCCCGCCGCGTCCCCGGCGACCAGCACCCGGCCGCGGCGCACCGGTGAACCGGGCTCGCGCCACCGGGTCAGGTGGCCGGACTCGTGCAGCACCTCGCGGTCGGCCAGGCCGAGCCCGTCGAGCAGGCGAGCCAGGTAGGCGCGGGTCGCCGCCCCCTCGCCCTTCCGCTGGATCACGCCCACGGTGAGACGGTCCGCCTTCGGGAAGACCCAGCCGTAGGTGCCGGGGTCCGCGCCCCAGTCCAGGTGCACGCGATCGCTCCAACCCGCGTCCGCGCCCGCCAGCTCGACCTCCAGGCCCAGGTCCGACCGGGCGAACCGCACGCCGACGTGCCGCGCCGTCACCCCGGCCGAGCCGTCCGCGCCGACCACCGCGCCGGCCAGCAGGGTGCCGGAGGGGCCGGAGAGGCGCACCCCGGCGTCGTCCTGCTCGAGCCGCGTCACGCGGTGGCCGTCCCGGAACACGGCGCCGGCCTCGACCGCGGCCTCGACGAGCGCCTGGTCGAGGCGGTCCCGCTGCACCAGCGCCAGGAAGGGACGCGTCGAGCGCACCCGCCGCCGCGGCCCGCCGCGCAGGGAGAAGGAGGCGGTCGCGACGCGCCGCTCCACGACCGCCAGCGCCCGCGGGGGCAGCAGGTCGAGCGAGCCTCCGAGCAGCCCGCCGCCGCAGGTCTTGTACCGGGGGAAGCGGGCCGCGTCGAGCAGCAGGACCCGGGCCCCGGCCTCCGCCGCGGCGCGGGCCGCGCTGGACCCCGCGGGCCCGGCGCCGACCACCACGACGTCCCAGCGCTCGCCGTCCGCGGTCACGAGGGGCCGGAGAAGCGGGTCGTGACGCCGGAGGAGTAGAGCACCGAGTCCGGCGCCCGGTCGGCGAGGCCCGGGAAGCCCGCATCGGCGAGCAGGCCGTCGTCGAGGCGCAGCAGCCGCGCCCGCTGCAGCGGCCACGCCTCGTGCTCGTTGCGCCAGTACCGCGTGCGTCCGAGACGGTGCACGTGCATGGCCCAGCGCGCGGTGAGGAAGTCCGCCAGCGGATCGCCGACCACCGCCCCGTCCTCGACGCGGACCTCGACGGCGGACCGCGGTCGGGCGCCCTCCAGGCGCTCGACGGCGTACGAGACCACGTCGCCCGCGCGCTCGGCGCGCGCCCGGGCCCACCGGTACGGCAGGCCGAGCCCGAGGCGCGCTGCCAGCACGGGCAGCAGGTGCTGGGCGTCGAGGGACCGGAACACGACGCTGCGCCGCCCCTCGTCGTCCACGGCGTACAGGCGCACGTTGACCTCGACGAAGGTGCCGAGCCACGGCACGACCGGCAGCGGCGGGAAGCGGGTGCGCTCGAGGACGAACGGGATCAGGCCGACCCAGGAGGCGCCGTCGGGCGTCGTGTCGGGCCGGGTGCCGGCGGGCAGCCAGGGCGCGACCTCGGCGGGGTCGACGCGCCAGTGCAGGAAGACGGCGTCGCGCCAGTGCTGCTGGATGACGGCTCGGGAAGGCAGCGGGCGGGCGGCCGTCGAGACGGGCTCGGGCGCGGGCTGCTGGTCGACCACGGCGCTCAGTCAACCGCCCCCTCGCTGAGGACCGGTGGATCGGCTCCGCAGCACGAGCGCGCTCGGCTCGCGGTTCAGCTGCTCGTGCGGCGCACGGGGGCAGGACGTCAGGCGCCGACCAGCGCCTCGCCCAGGTAGCCCTGCAGGCGGTCGAGGCCCACGCGCTCCTGCTGCATCGTGTCCCGGCCGCGCACGGTGACCGACCGGTCGTCCAGCGAGTCGAAGTCGACGGTGATGCAGAACGGGGTCCCGATCTCGTCCTGCCGCCGGTACCGGCGCCCGATCGCCCCCGCGTCGTCGAACTCGACGTTCCAGTTGCGCCGCAGGTCGGCCGCCACCTGCTTCGCCAGCGGGCTGAGCCGCTCGTTGCGGCTGAGGGGCAGCACCGCGGCCTTCACCGGCGACAGCCGCGGGTCGAGCCGCAGCACGGTGCGCTTGTCGACGCCGCCCTTCGTGTTCGGCGCCTCGTCCTCCGCGTAGGCGTCGACCAGGAAGGCCATCAGCGCGCGGGTCAGGCCGAACGCGGGCTCGATCACGAAGGGGGTCCAGCGCGTGTTCGCGGCCTGGTCGAAGAACGACAGGTCCTTGCCGCTGGCCGCCGCGTGCGTCGACAGGTCGAAGTCGGTGCGGTTCGCGATGCCCATCAGCTCGCCCCACTGGCTGCCGGTGAAGCCGAACCGGTACTCCACGTCGACGGTGCGCTTGGAGTAGTGGGACAGCTTCTCCTTCGGGTGCTCGTAGAACCGCAGGTTCTCCGGGTCGATCCCGAGGTCGGTGTAGAACTTCATCGACTCGTCGATCCAGTACTGGTGCCACTGCTCGTCGGTGCCCGGCTCGACGAAGAACTCCATCTCCATCTGCTCGAACTCGCGCGTGCGGAAGATGAAGTTGCCGGGCGTGATCTCGTTGCGGAAGCTCTTGCCGATCTGGCCGATGCCGAACGGCGGGCGCATGCGCGACGACTGCACGACGTTCGCGAAGTTCACGAAGATGCCCTGCGCCGTCTCCGGGCGCAGGTAGTGCATTCCGGCCTCGTCGTCCACGGGGCCCAGGTAGGTCTTCATCAGGCCGGAGAAGGCGCGCGGCTCGGTCCACGAGCCCGGCTGGCCGGTCTCCGGGTCCCGGATGTCGGCCAGCCCGTTCTCCGGCGGGTGGCCGTGCTTGGCCTCGTACGCCTCGAGCAGGTGGTCGGCGCGGTAGCGCTTGTGCGTGTGCAGGCTCTCGACCAGCGGGTCGCTGAAGACCTCGACGTGGCCGGACGCCTCCCACACCTGGCGGGGCAGGATCACGGCGGAGTCCAGGCCGACGACGTCGTCGCGGCCCTGCACCATCGAGCGCCACCACTGGCGCTTGATGTTCTCCTTCAGCTCGACGCCGAGGGGGCCGTAGTCCCACGCGGAGCGCGAGCCGCCGTAGATCTCACCCGCCTGGAACACGAATCCCCGCCGCTTGGCGAGGGCGATGCCGCTGTCGAGCGAGCTGGCGGCCACGGGTCTCCCGTCTGGGACCCGCCGGCTGCGGACCCCGATGTGTCAGCCGACGACCCTACCGGGGGCGCTCCGCCGCGGGCATGCTGGCCGGGTGACGGCGGCGGACCCGGCTGCGCCGCGACGGATCCTCGTCGCCGGCGCCTCCGGCAGCGGGAAGACGACGCTGGCGGCGCGCATCGGGGCGGTGCTCGACGTCCCGCACGTGGAGATCGACGCGCTCCACTGGCATGCCGGCTGGACGCCCAACCCCGCCTTCGAGAAGGAGGTCGCCGCGCTGGCCGCATCGGGGACCTGGATCACCGAGTGGCAGTACTCCTCGTCACCCGCGCGCTGCGGCGACGGCTCCTGCACGTCGAGCGGTGGCACGGGAACCAGGAGCCGCCGCTGCGCACCTTCTTCTCCGACCCGGAGCACATCGTCCGCTGGTCGATGTCGACGCGAGGGTCAGGCGGTGGCGGTCGGGGCGTCCACGGCGCCGCCGAAGCGCCGCTCGCGGTCGGCGTACTGCTGGATCGCGTCCCACAGGTGGGTTCGGCGGTAGTCCGGCCACAGCGTGTCCTGGAACACCATCTCCGCGTAGGCCGACTGCCACAGCAGGAAGTTCGAGGTGCGCTGCTCCCCCGACGAGCGCACGAACAGGTCGACGTCCGGCATGTCGGGCAGGTACAGGTGGCGGGCGATCGTCCGCTCCGTGATCGCGTTCGGCTTCAGGCGACCCGCTGCGACCTCCTTCGCGACCTCGCGCACCGCGTCCTGGATCTCGACCCGGCCGCCGTAGTTGATGCACATCGTCAGGGTCAGGGTGCGGTTGTCCCGCGTCAGGTCCTCGGCCGCGCGCAGGTCGCCGATCACCGTGCGCCACAGCCGCGGCGTGCGGCCGGCCCAGCGGATGCGCACGCCCCACGCGTTCAGCTGCTCGCGGCGGCGTCGCAGCACGTCGCGGTTGAAGCCCAGGATGAAGCGCACCTCGTCGGGCGACCGCGCCCAGTTCTCGGTGGAGAACGCGTAGGCGGAGATGTGCTCCACCCCGGCCTGCAGGCCGCCGGCGACCACGTCGAGCAGCGCCGCCTCCCCCGCCCGGTGCCCCTCGATGCGCGGCAGGCCCTGGCGGTTCGCCCAGCGGCCGTTGCCGTCCATGACGATCGCGACGTGCTTCGGCACCCGCGAGAAGGCGGGCGGCTGCTCGCCCGTCCAGTCGACGGGCCGGATGGGGTCGAGCTGGACCTTGGGCACCACAGCATCCTGCCCGGATCCGCGGGGACCGGCGGAGACGCGCGAGCGGTCAGCCGGTGGCGGCCGGGGCTCGGCCGGTGCGGTCCAGGTGGTGCAGCGACTTCAGGCCGCGCTCCAGGTGCCACTGCACGTAGGCGGCGATGACGCCGGAGGCCTGGCCGCGCGTGCGCTGCTCGGCGGCGTCGGCGACGATCCAGTCGCCGGACAGCAGGGCGCCCAGCAGCTCGATCGTCTCGAAGGTGAGGCGCGGCACGCCCGGCGGCGCCACCTCGTCGGCGACCATGCCGCCCAGCTGCGCCACGAAGGCCGTGTGCGGCCCCGGTGCGCCGGTGACCGCGCAGTCCTCGAAGCTGGGCGCCCAGCCCGCGATGGACAGGGCGCGCAGCAGGTAGGAGTCGAGCACCAGCGACGAGTCGTGGTCCTGTCGCGCCAGGGCGCGCAGCGCGCCGACCAGCAGCAGGTACTGCGGCAGCGACGCCTCGTCGGTCAGGCGGTCCGCGGTCTCGAGGATCACGTTGGCCGCGGTGAAGCCCGAGTAGTCGGTCGCGATCGCCGCCCCGTAGGCGCCGATCGACTCGGCCTGCTGCACCACGTCCAGGCTGCGGCCCTCGTAGCACTGCAGGTCGACGACCATGGCGGGCTCGAGCCGGGAGCCGAACCGGCTGGAGGTGCGGCGCACGCCCTTGGCCACGGCGCGGATCTTGCCGCGGCTGCGGCCGAGCATCGTGACGATCCGGTCCGCCTCGCCCAGCTGGTGGGTGCGCAGGACGACGGCTTCGTCTCGATAGGTGGGCACGACGACGATCCTCCTCCTCCCCGCCGACGTCACCGCGCTCAACCGGCTGATCGGTCGATGGTGTAGCCAGGTGGGGCGCGGGAGGCGCCCGCGCAGGAATCAGGAGGACTGACGATGGCTGGGCTGTTCGACAAGGCCAAGGAGTTCCTGAGCGACGAGCAGCGGAGCGACTCCCTGCTCGACAAGGCCGCGCAGGCCGCCGACAAGGCGACCGGCGGCAAGCACACCGACAAGATCCAGAAGGCGCGCGACGCCGCCGACGACAAGCTGGGCGGGGGCGACGGCACCACGCCGCGCACCACCGACCCGACGGCGAGCCGCGACCGCTTCTGACCGGTCCCGGTCGGGGCGCCGTCCGGCGCCCCGACCGGCCTCAGGCCGCGAGCGGGAAGCTGCGGGCCTCCTCCAGGGAGGCGAAGCGGTGGATGCTCGAGATCGAGCCGTCGCGCAGGCCGAACGCCGAGAACACGGTCACCGGGTGGTTCGTGGCGTCGCTGTTCCAGGTCGCGTCCTGCGCCACGACGATGCCGCCCGGCACGTCGTAGCAGTCGCGCGGCATCAGCCGCACCCCCGCCGTCTCCACCCACCGGCGCATCTCGTCGCGTCCCGCGGCCTCGCCGTTCTGGCCGCTGACCACGACGTCCTCGGTGCAGGCGGCGGCAGCAGTGGCGCCGTCCTTGTTGTTCACCGCGACGTGCCAGATGACGATGACGGAGTCGAGGGTCGAGGTCGTGAGCGTCATGCGGTCCAGGCTGCCCGAGTGCGGCCCGGCTCGCCAGGACCGTTCACGGAATGTTCCCCCTCCTGCCCTGATGTTCGCGGGGAACGAACGGCTCCGACGATTTGGTCGCCTCCGGCTGCCCCGGGTTCCCCCGGCATCCCCGGGCGACGGGGCGCCGCGCCGCCCGGAGCGGTCATGCCAGGGCCAGGCTGCCCCGGCCGGCGCGGACCGCGCGGTTCACCGACGACACGATCGCCTTCAGCGAGGCGGTCGCGATGTCGCCGTCGATGCCGACGCCCCACAGGCGCACCCCGTCGACCTCCAGGTCCACGTAGGCTGCGGCCTCGGCGTCGCCGCCCGCGCTGAGGGTGTGCTCCACGTAGTCGTAGAGCGACACCGAGAAGCCCTGCTGCTCCATCGCCTTCAGGAAGGCGTCGACCGGGCCGTTGCCGCGCACCTCGACGTCCTGCACGCGGTCGTCCACCCGCAGGCGCACGCCCAGCTCGACCTCGCCGTCCAGCTCGCTGGAGGTGCGGGTGCGCAGCAGCTCGAAGCGGCCCCACTTCTCCTGCGGGTCGGGATGCGGCAGGTACTCGTCCTGGAACGCGGTCCAGATCTGCTCGCTGGTGACCTCGCCGCCCTCGGCGTCGGTCTTGGCCTGCACGACGCCGGAGAACTCGATCTGGAGCTTGCGGGGCAGGTCGAGCGCGTGGTCGGCCTTCAGCAGGTAGGCGACGCCGCCCTTGCCGGACTGCGAGTTCACGCGGATGACGGCCTCGTAGCTGCGGCCCAGGTCCTTCGGGTCGACGGGCAGGTACGGCACCGCCCACTCGAGGTCGTCGACGGGCGTGCCGGTGCGCTCGGCCTCCTGCGCCATCGCCTCGAAGCCCTTCTTGATGGCGTCCTGGTGGCTGCCGCTGAAGGCCGTGTAGACCAGGTCGCCGGCCCAGGGGCTGCGCTCGGGCACCCGCAGCTGGTTGCAGTGCTCGGCGACGCTGCGGATGCGGTCCAGGTCGCTGAAGTCGATCTGCGGGTCGACTCCCTGCGTGAACAGGTTGATGCCCAGCGCGACCAGGTCGACGTTGCCGGTGCGCTCCCCGTTGCCGAACAGGCAGCCCTCGATGCGGTCCGCGCCGGCCAGGTAGCCCAGCTCGGCCGCCGCGATGGCGGTGCCGCGGTCGTTGTGCGGGTGCAGCGACAGGATCACGTGCTCGCGGTGGTCCAGGTGCCGGTTCATCCACTCGATCGAGTCGGCGTACACGTTCGGCGTCGCCATCTCCACCGTGGCCGGCAGGTTCAGGATCACGTTCCGCTCGGCGGTCGGGACCAGCACCTCCATCACCCGGTTGCAGATCTCCGCGGCGAACTCCAGCTCGGTGCCGGTGTACGACTCGGGCGAGTACTCGTAGTAGACGGCCGTCTCCGGGATCGTCGCCTCGTAGCGCTTGCAGAGCAGCGCGCCCTGCACCGCGATGTCGATGATCCCCTGGCGGTCGGTGCGGAAGACGACGTCGCGCTGCAGCACCGAGGTGGAGTTGTACAGGTGCACGATCGCCTGCTTCGCGCCCCGGATGGACTCGTAGGTGCGCGCGATCAGGTGCTCCCGCGCCTGGGTCAGCACCTGGACGGTGACGTCGTCGGGGATGGCGCCCTCGTCGATCAGGCTGCGCACGAAGTCGAAGTCGGTCTGGCTGGCCGACGGGAAGCCGACCTCGATCTCCTTGTAGCCCATGCGCACGAGCAGGTCGAACATGATGCGCTTGCGCTCGGGGCTCATCGGGTCGATCAGCGCCTGGTTGCCGTCGCGCAGGTCGACGGCGCACCAGCGGGGCGCCTGCTCGATGCGCTTCCCGGGCCAGGTGCGGTCGGGCAGGTCGACGCGGAACGCGTCGAGGTAGGGGCGGTACCGGTGGACCGGCATCGCGGAGGGCTGCTGGCGGTTCTGCATGGGTGGTCCTTCACTCTCGTCGGGGCGGCCAGCACGACACTCCGCGACGAGGTGGGCCTGGAGTCAGGCCTCGTCGCGGCAGCGAAGGAGCAGCAGGGCCGTCAGCACCCCGGCACGCTACCAGCCCCTCCGCCGGAGGCGCCCGACGGCCTCAGCCGCCGGGTCCCCGGTGCGCCGGCGCTGACGCCGGCTCCGCCTCCGCCCGCGACGGCTGCACGGCGCGCAGCATCGCCGACAGCGGCCGGTCGGGCAGGTGGGCGCGGGCCACCGCGACGGTGATCGCGGGCAGCGAGACGGCGTCGGGGTGCGCCAGCACCTGCGGGCGGTGCTCGGGGCGGAACTTCTCCTTGTAGGCCGCCAGCGAGCTGAAGCCGTAGACGGGCTCGAGGGAGCGCGCGATGGCCGCGAGCAGCCGCTCGAGCCGGCCGTCGTCCTCCTGGTCGCCGACGCCCGACAGCGGGGCGACCGACAGGCTGACGAACTCCAGCCCCATCCCCTGCGCCGTGCCGATCACCGCGGCGATCAGGAACTCCATCACGCCGTTCATCGACTCGGGCCGGCGGCGCATGAAGTCGAGCGTCAGCCCGCGCAGCTCGTCGTCGCGCCACGTGGGCAGCCAGGAGGTGACGCCCTGCACGCGGTCGTCGGCGTCCACGGCCAGCATCAGCCGCACCTCCCGGTCGCGCAGCTCCTCCACCCCGCCCAGGGTGAAGCCCAGCTCGGGCAGCCGCTTGTCGGCGATCCACTCCTCGCTGATCGCCTCGATCTGGGAGCGGGTCGCCAGGGGCAGGGAGGCCCAGTCGGTCCAGACGGCGCGCACCCCCTGCCGCTCCGCCCGGTTGATGGAGCTGCGCACGTCGGCCCAGTGCTTGCCGCGCATGGAGAAGGTCGCCGGATCGATCACGGTGTCCTCGCCGACCTCCACGACCGCCCAGGGGACGCCGTCCGGGGCCAGGGCCGCGGCGAATGCGGGCTCCACCGCGTAGAAGGCGGGCACCAGCCCCCGGTCCGCGCACGAGACGGCGAAGTCGCGGGCGGCCTGCAGGCGGCCGTCCTCCGCACCCGCCGGCTCGCCGACGGCCAGGGCGACGCCCGCGCCCTCCCGGTAGGCCACGGCGTGCCGGCCGTCCGGGCTGAACCAGGTGCGGTTGCCGGGCCAGGTCGCCATCCACGAGATCGACCCCGCTCCCCCGCTGCGCAGCAGCGCCCGCAGCCTCGCGCGGTCGCGTGGGCTCGCCGCGCCCCCGGCGGCACCGCCCGCGACCAGGGCCGCGACGAGCAGCGTCAGCCACGGCGGCACCCCGACCCAGCCGGCCAGCACCCCCGCGAGCGGGCCGGCGGGCAGGGGGTCGACGGACCGCCAGCGCAGGAAGCCGACCGGCACCAGCCGCTCGGGCCAGGCGGCCAGCAGGTCGAGCGGCCCCGGCACGGGCAGGAAGGACTGCCGCATCGCGAGGCCGGCGACGGTCCAGACGACCGCCGAGGCGACCAGGGCCGCCCCCAGCGCGGCCGAGGCCGCCAGCACCGTGCGCCGAGGGGGCCGCACCGGGCAGTGCCGCACCGCCACCAGCGCGATCACGGCGGACCCCAGGGGCACGAGCACCGCCAGCAGCGACTGCAGCGTGACCGCGTCCCGCAGGTCGCGCGCGCCGTCGGGGTCGCCGAGCACGGGCAGCAGGCCGTAGTAGACGGCGCCGAGCACCGCGAGCAGCGCGTTCACGCCGACCGCCAGCCACACGCCGAGCAGGCGTCCGCGCAGGATGAGGAGGGATGCGGCCAGCAGCACCGCCAGCGGCAGCAGCGCCAGCAGCACGGTGCCCGGGAAGCCGAGCGCCGCCGCGTGCAGCACGCGCGCGCAGGTCGACCCGTCGGCCAGGGCGCCGCACCGGTCAGCCAGGTGCTGCGCGGGCGGCGCGGGGTCGCGGAAGAGCCGGCCCAGGGGGCGCAGCAGGCCGTAGCCCACCGGCTGCACCACCGCGACCAGCGGACCGATCGCGCCCACGGCCGTGGCGGCGGCCGCCAGCGCCCGGGCCTCCTGGTGCGAGCTGCGCAGCCCCTCCAGTCGGGGCCGCCGACGGGCGAGCAGCGCGCCGAGCCCCAGCCCGGCCAGCGCGCCGGCCAGGTGGTAGAGGTCCTCCGGCTGACCGGAGTAGAGCAGCAGCACCGCCAGCGCGGTGAAGCCGAGCAGCCGGATGCGCCGGCGCCACAGCGGACCGGCCAGCGCGCTGGCCGTCAGCAGCACGCCCAGCACCGGCGTCTCCGGGTGCAGGGTCGACTGCGTGAGCGGCGGCGTCGTCCACAGCGCGCGGGTCAGCAGACCGGCGGCCTGCGCGCCGGAGCCCAGCAGCCCGCCCGCGGCCGCGGTCGCGACCCAGGCCAGCACGGTGCGCCGCGAACCGAGCACCCGCTCGCACGCGCCCACCACCAGCAGCACCGCGGCGAGCACCAGCAGCAGCTCGGCGGGGTTCCCGGCCAGCAGCACGCTGGTCAGCAGGGAGAGCACGCGTCCGGCGCCGAAGAGGCCGGCGGGGTCGAGGCCGGCGCCCGCGCGCACCGCGTCGGAGGGGCCGACCAGCGACCCGGTCGCGATCGCCGCGACCAGCAGCAGGACGGCGAGGGACAGCGAGACGGGACGCTCGCGCAGCAGGTGCTTCACGGCAGGCGCCACCAGGACGTCAGGCGCTGCAGCCCGTCCTCGAGCCCGGCCGCCCCCGTGTTCCAGTTGTGCGCCAGGTCGGGGAACCGCCGGTACGAGGTGTGCATCCCGACCTGCTCCGACACGCGGGCCAGGATGCCCGCGTTCTTCCCGTAGCGCGTGTCCAGCGCGCCGACGCTGTAGACCGCGGCGGTGCCGCGGTAGTGCCCGGTGCGGCGCATCACGGCGATGGGCTGCGCCGCGTCGTAGGCGGCGCGGCTGCCGTCGAACCCTTCCCGGACGGTGCGGGCCACCGAGCGGGTGAACGGCCCGAGCTCCGGCGACACCGCCACGAAGGAGCCGAACAGCGCGGGGTACCCGGCGCCGAACTGCACGGCGCAGGTGCCGCCCTCCGAGAACCCGGCGACGGTCCAGCCGCGGCGCGCGGTCTCCACCGGCAGGTGGCGCAGGATCCAGTCGCGCACGTCCACGGTGATGTAGGTGGCCACGTCGCCCAGCTTCGAGTTGAGGCACATCGGGTTCGCGGAGTAGGACCCCAGCTGGTCGGGCACGACCACGATCGGCGCGACCCCGTGGTGCGCGGCGGCCAGGGCGTCGAGCTTCGCCTTCAGCCCGCCCGCCAGGAAGACGTCGGAGGGGCCGCCCGGCTCCCCGGACAGCGCGATCATCACGGGCAGGCGCGGCGGGTGCGCGGTGCGCGCCGCCGGCGGCAGGTAGACCCAGGCCGGACGGGCGGAGAACTTCGACTCGGTGCCGGGGATGTCGACCGTGCCCACCGACCCGGAGGACGGCATGTCGGCCGGCGCCCGCCAGCTCACCAGGGAGCGCGACCGGCCGGCCTCGCCGCTCAGCACCAGGGCGCCCACGCCGGTGTCGCCGAAGGCGTCGCCGAGCTTCGGGTAGTAGGCGACGTCGCGGTTGATCATCAGGGCGGAGGCGGCCAGGAAGACCGGCACCGCGACGACCGCGACCACGCGGCGCCACCAGCGGCCGCGCACGACCGCCAGCCCCGCCAGCGCCGTGCCGGCACCGCCCGCCGCGGCGGCCGCCCGGATCACGGCGGAGGCGGCGACGCCGAAGACGTCCTGCACGTCGACGACCCACCACACGAGCAGCGCGCCGGCCAGCGCCCCGGCGCCGGCGACCAGCGCGGACACGGCCAGCCGCCGCCGCAGCGGTCCCCGGCCCGGCCCGGGCAGCAGCACCACGACCAGCATCAGCCCGGCCACGACGTACACGGGCACCAGCACCCGCACCGCCTCGATCGGCAACCCGCTCAGCACGGACGGCACGGCCGCCCCCTCTCGAACCCGCGTCCGCGCCTGCGGAGCGTCGGGATGGTTCGCCCGCGGGATCGGAGGGTCCGAAGAGTCCGCCCTGCGTCCGCTCGGAGGCTCACCCGCCGTGCCAGTGGACGACCAGCTGCACCCGGTCGCGCAGCCCCAGCTTCGCGAGGATGCGCGAGACGTGGGTCTTCACGGTCGCCTCGCTGACGTACTCGTGCGCCGCGATCTCCGCGTTGCTGAGACCCGTGCCCGCCAGGTCGTAGATCTCCCGCTCGCGCGGGCTGAGCACCGCGAGCGCGTCGTCGCGGCGGCGGGCACCCGAGCCGAAGGTCGCCAGCAGGTGGCCGATGGCCGCCGGCGCGATCACGGCTGCACCCGCGTGCACGGTGCGGACGGCGGCCAGCAGGAACTCGGGGCGGGCGTCCTTCAGCACGAACCCCGAGGCGCCCGCGCGCAGGGCGCGGGCCGCCGCCTCGTCCAGGTCGAAGGTCGTGAGCACGAGCACCCGGGGTCGGGCGCCGGCACCCGCCAGGCGCTCGGTGGCGGTGACGCCGTCCATCCGCGGCATGCGGATGTCCATCAGCACGACGTCCGGGTCGGCGCGGGCCACCTCGTCCAGGGCCGCCTGGCCGTCCGCCGCCTCCCCCACCACCTCGATGTCGTCCTGCGAATCGAGCAGCATGCGCAGTCCCGAGCGGAACAGCGCCTGGTCGTCGGCGAGGACGACCCGGATCGGCACCTCGTCAGCCACGGACGGGCTGCTCGCCGAGCCCCAGCAGGACCGCCAGCGGGTTGGACTCCGTCTGCGGTCGCACGGCGACGGGCGCGTCCGGGGCGGCGAGCGGAAGCGCCACGCGCACGCGGAACCGCCCGTTCGAGCCGACGCCGGCGGAGCAGTCGCCGCCCGCATCGGCCGCGCGCTCGCGCATGCCGGTCACGCCGTGGCCGGACCGCTCGGTCGCCGGGGCGGTCTCGCCGGGCACCGCGTTGGTCACCACGAGCACGACCTCCCGCTCGCCCCAGTCGACCTCGAACCCGACCGGCTCCGTCCGGTCGCCGTGGCGCATCGCGTTGGTCAGCGCCTCCTGCGCCACCCGGTACAGCGCGAGCCCCGCCGCCCGGTCGAG
Source organism: Microbacteriaceae bacterium (assembly GCA_022701925.1). Classification (GTDB taxonomy): domain Bacteria; phylum Actinomycetota; class Actinomycetes; order Actinomycetales; family Microbacteriaceae; genus Amnibacterium. The sequence goes on along the minus strand of JAKONM010000333.1, from coordinate 5,914 downwards.
CGCCGCGGGCTCGCCGTAGACCGCCTCGTCCACCTGCACGCCGAGGCTCCGGACGCCCTCGAGCAGGCCCGCCAGGTCCTCCGCGCCGGGCACCACGCCGCCCTCGCCGCTGGTGCGCAGGTCGTGCAGCATCGTCCGCACCTCGCCGAGGGCCCGGCGAGCCGTGTCGCTGATCGCCTCCAGCGCCGGCGCCACCGACTCCGGTCGGGTCTCGGCCGCGAAGCGGGCTCCGTCCGCCTGCGCGATCACGACCGCGAGCGAGTGCGCCACCACGTCGTGGACCTCCCGCGCCAGCCGGTTGCGCTCCAGCTCGAGCAGCACGTCGCGCTCGGCCCGGAGGCTGCGGCGTTCCGCATCGGCCAGCTCGTGATCGAGCCGACCGCTGCGCTCCAGGACGCGGCGAGCCAGTGCTCCGAGGCCCAGCGCGACGAAGAGGAGGGCGATGAGCCCGACCGCGAAGGTGGTCGCTTCCGCCGCCAGCCCGTCGAGGCCGCCGTACCTGGAGTACACGAAGGGGATGACGAGCAGCGCCGTGACCACGGCGAGCACCAGCGCGGCACGGCGATCCCGGAGGCGGGCGCTCATCGCTCCGCCGAAGATCGCGACCAGCACCGCCGACTGCTGCGTGACGTTCTGGATGGAGAAGCCGTTGGTCATCAGCCAGGCGAGCAGCAGCACTCCGACAGCAGCGAGCGCGAGGGAGAGCGCGGGTCGGGTGCGGAACCAGATCAGCGACAGCGCGGGAGGCAGTGCGCTGAGCACGATGCTCGTGCTCCTGCCGATCTCGCCGGCGACCACGACCCAGTAGTAGAACGCGGCAGCGGCCAGCGCGAGGATCAGGCGGACCTCGCGGTGCTTGAGCACCGGTGCGAGCCGCGATGCGATGTCGTCCACGGCCATGAATCTATGGATCGGCGCTGGCGGGCGAACGCTCCGTCGGCGGAATCATCCTGCGGGATGACGGAGGTCCGCCCGCAGCGGACGGACCGCGACGGGCGCGGGCCGCTCGACTGCGGGCATGCGGATCGCGATCGTCGTCGACTACTCCCTGGACCTGATCGGCGGCGCCCAGCGCGCGGTGCTGAACCAGGCGGCCGTGCTGACCGGGGCCGGCCACCACGTGCTGCTGATCGGCCCGCGGCCGCGAGGCGCCGCCGCCGCCCTGCCGCCCGGGGTCTCGACGCTGTGGACGGCCGGCCCCGTGCTGCCGCTGCTCGGTCTGCCGCTGGTCGCGGACGACCACGGGCTGCGCGACCGGCTGAGGCACCGGATGCGGGTCGAGCGGATCGACGCCGTGCACCTGCACTCCGAGCTGGGGCACGCCGCGGCGGCGCGGGCGGCGGCGCGGCGGCTGGGGCTGCCGGTCGTCCAGACCGTCCACACCGCCTACTGGCCCGATGTGCCCGCCCCGCTCCGCCCGGCGACCCGCGCGCTGCTGACCCGGCTGGCGGGTGCCGAACCCGTGCGCACCGGCCATCCCCTGCTCGACCGCACGCTGGCCGCCGCCGACGCGGCGGACGTCGTGGTCTCGCCCTCGGCGCACCAGGCCGCCGACCTGGTGCGCCTCGGCGTGCCCGACCCGGTCGTCGTGCCGAACTGCGACCCGAGCGGCGCCGTCGCGACTCCGCTGCCCGGTGGCCCCGCCCTCCGCGTGGCGTGGATCGGGCGCTGCGTCCCGGAGAAGCGGCTGCTGCCGTTCCTGCGCGGCGTCGCGCTGGCGCGGCGGCGGCTGCCCGCCGACTCGCTGCGGGTCACCGTCGCCGGTGACGGCGTGCTGCTGCCGGTCGCCCGCGCCCTGCACGCCGGCGCACCCGGCCTGCTCCTGGCCGGGCGGCTCGAGCGTCCGGCGGTGCAGCGGCTGATCGAGGCCTCCCACCTGAGCGCGCTGACCTCGCACGGCTTCGACAACCAGCCGATGACCGTCGTCGAGTCCGTGCGCGCCGGCCGGGGCGTGCTGCACACCGACCCGCGGCTGGCCGAGGGCATGGATCCGGCGCTGCTCACCGCGACCCCGGACGCCGAGGGCATCGCCGACCTGCTGGTCGCGCTGGCCCTGGACCCCGCGCGCGTGCGGCGTTCCGCGGAGCGGGCGCAGGCCGCCGCGGCCCTCTTCTCCCCGCAGGCGCACCTGGCCGCGCTGCTGCCGCTCCTCGCCGGCACCGCTCGGCTCGCGGCGTGAGCCCGCGCATCTGCTCGCACTCCATCAGCGGGAGAGCGAAGTCACCCGGCCCGGGCCCGACGCGCTCCGCGGCCCGTCCAGGGCCGCGGAGCGTCCGTGGACTCAGAAGCCCAGGCGGCCCAGCTGCTTCGGATCGCGCTGCCACTCCTTGGCGACCTTGACGTGCAGCGCCAGGTACACCTTCGTGCCGACCAGCGGCTCGATCTCCGCGCGGGCGGCGGTGCCGACGTCGCGGAGGCGGGCGCCCTTGCGGCCGATCATGATGATCCGCTGGCTGTCGCGCTCCACCCACACGTTCGCGAAGATGCGGGTCACGCCCTCCTGCTCCTCGACGTCGTCCACGGTGACGGCCAGCGAGTGGGGCAGCTCCTCGCGGGCCCCCTCGAGCGCGGCCTCGCGGATCAGCTCGGCGATGCGCTGCTCCAGCGTCTCGTCGGTCACGGCGTCCTGCGGGTAGAGGTCGGGGCCCTCGGGCATCAGCGCCAGCGCCTCGTCGGCCAGCACGTCCAACTGCACCCCGTGCAGGCCGGACACGGGGATCACGGTCGCCCAGTCGCCCAGCTCGCTGACCGCCATCAGCTGCTGCGCCACCTGGTCGCGGGACGCGGAGTCGGTCTTGGTCACCAGCGCGATGCGCTTCGCCCTCGGCGTCTCCAGCAGCTGCCGGTGGATGAAGCGGTCGCCGGGCCCGATCGGCTCGCCGGCGGGCACGCAGAAGCCGATCACGTCGACGTCCGACAGCGTGGAGGCGACCACGTCGTTCAGCCGCTCGCCCAGCAGCGTGCGCGGGCGGTGCAGGCCCGGCGTGTCCACGATCACCAGCTGGCCGTCGGGTCGGGTGACGATGCCGCGGATCGCGCGGCGCGTGGTCTGCGGCTTCGGCGAGGTGATCGCCACCTTCTGCCCGACCATCGCGTTCATCAACGTGGACTTGCCGACGTTCGGCCGCCCGACGAAGGTCAGGAAGCCCGAGCGGTGCACCCGCTGCGGATCGGTCACGCGCCCATCACCTTCGCCGCCTCCTCCGCGTCCTCGTCCTCGCCCGGCAGGCGCTCCACCAGCACGCGGGTGACGCCCCGACGGCGGCCCTCGACCCGCTCGGCGGTCAGCGCCAGGCCCTGCACCTGCACGCGGTCGCCCAGCATCGGCAGCCGGTCGAGCCGCTTCGTCAGCAGCCCGCCGACGGACTCCACGTCCTCGTCCTCGACCTCGCGGTCCACCAGGTCGGCCAGCTCGTCCAGCTGCATGCGCGCCGGCACCAGCCAGCGGCCCTCGCCCGCGCCGACCGCCTCGGGCGCGACCCGGTCGGACTCGTCCGTGATCTCGCCGACCAGCTCCTCGATCAGGTCCTCCAGCGTGACCAGGCCCGCGATGCCGCCGTACTCGTCCACGACCATCGCCAGGTGGTTCGACGCCGTCTGCATGGCGCGCAGCGTCTCGTCGGCCTTCTTCGAGTCGGGCACGAACAGCACGGGCCGCACCAGCTCGGCCGCGGTCGGCGCCGCCCGGCGCTTCGGCTTCTCCGTCAGCACGCGGGCCACGTCGCGCAGGTGCAGGACGCCGATGATGTCGTCGGTGTCGCGCGCCCGCACCGGCACGCGGGACAGAGCGCGCTGCAGCAGCAGCCGCATCGCCGCGTCGGCCTGCGTCGTGCCCTCGACCGTGACCATGTCGGTGCGCGGCACCATCACCTCGCGCACCACCGTGTCGCCCCACTCGAAGATGGAGTGGATCAGCTCGCGGTCGTCCCGCTCCAGCACCTTCGCCTCGGTCGCCTGGTCGACCATGCTCAGCAGCTGCTCCTCCGAGGTGAACGAGGTGCTGCGGGCGCGGCCCGGGGTGACGCGGTTGCCCAGCCACACCAGCAGGTCGGCGAAGGGGCCGAGCAGCAGGCGCGCGCCCCGCACCACCGGCGCGCTGACCTGCAGCACCTGCCGGGGATGGGTGCGGCCGACGCTGCGCGGGCTCGCCCCCACCAGCACGAACGACACGGCGGTCATGATCACGGCCGCCACCAGCAGCACCAGCCACACCTGGTCGATGAACGACGCGACGGCCAGGGTCACCAGCACGGCGGCGGAGGTCTCGGCCAGCACGCGCAGGAAGTTCACCGCGTTGACGTGCGCGCCGGCGTCGGCGGCGATCGCCAGCAGCGAGCCGCGGAACCGCGACCGCAGCGCCGTCTCCTGCAGGTCCGCGCGCGACAGCGAGACGATCGCGGCGTCGCACGCGGCCATGAGCCCGCCGAAGGCCACCAGCACCAGGGCGGCGACCAGGAAGAGCGCGGTCATCGAGCGCTGCGCCGCTGCTGCTGCTTCTCCTGCACCGCGAACCCGACCAGGATGTCGCGCTGCACCCCGAACATCTCCCGCTCGTCCTCGGGCTCCGCGTGGTCGAAGCCCAGCAGGTGCAGCAGGCCGTGCGCCGTCAGCAGCTGCACCTCCTCCAGGGTGGAGTGCCCGGCGCTCTTCGCCTGCGCCTCCGCCACCTGCGGGCAGACGACGATGTCGCCCAGCAGCCCGGCGGGCGTCGGCGCGTCGTCGGTGCCGGGCCGCAGCTCGTCCATCGGGAAGCTGAGCACGTCGGTGGGGCCCGGCTCGTCCATCCACTGCACGTGCAGGCGCTCCATGGCCGCCTCGTCCACGAACAGGATCGCCAGGTCGGCGTCGGGGTGCACGTGCAGCAGGTCGAGCCCGAAGGTGACGAGCCGCTGCACGGCGGCTTCGTCGACCTCCTTGCCGGACTCGTTGTTGATCTCGACGCTCATCGGTGCCGACCCGGCTCGGAGCCCTCCGCGCGCGCGGCCGAGGCGGCCAGCCGCTCCTCGTCGTAGCGGCTGTAGGCGTCGACGATGCGGCCGACCAGCGAGTGGCGCACCACGTCCTGGCTGCTCAGGCGCGCGAAGTGGATGTCGTCGATCCCGTCGACGATGCGCTGCACCGTGCGGAGGCCCGACACGTTGTTCGGCAGGTCGACCTGCGTGATGTCGCCGGTCACGACCATCTTCGAGCCCTCGCCGAGCCGCGTCAGGAACATCTTCATCTGCTCGGGCGTGGTGTTCTGCGCCTCGTCCAGCACCACGAACGAGTCGTTCAGGGTGCGGCCGCGCATGTAGGCCAGCGGCGCCACCTCGATCGTCGAGGTCGCCATCAGCCGCGGGACCAGCTCGGGGTCCATCATCTCGTTCAGCGCGTCGTACAGCGGGCGCAGGTACGGGTCGATCTTGTCCGTCAGCGTGCCGGGCAGGTAGCCCAGCCGCTCCCCCGCCTCGACGGCGGGCCGGGTCAGGATGATCCGGGACACCTGCTTGCGGCCGAGCGCCTGCACGGCCTTCGCCATCGCCAGGTAGGTCTTGCCCGTGCCGGCGGGCCCGATGCCGAACGTGATGGTGTTCGCGTCGATCGCGTCGACGTAGGCTTTCTGCCCCAGCGTCTTGGCCCGGATGGACCTGCCGCGGGCGGTCACGATCGGGGCGCCGAGCAGGGTCGCCGGGTGCGAGTCGCGGTCGCCGTCCAGGATGCGCTGGGACGAGTCGACGTCGACCGGACCCAGGTCCTGGCCGTTGCGCACCATCTGCAGCAGCTCCTCGATCAGGCGCTCGGCGGCGCGCACCTGCGCGGGCTCGCCGTCGAGGCGGATCTCGTTGCCGCGCACCAGCACCTCGACCAGCGGGAACTGCTTCTCGATCTGGCTGAGCAGCCGGTCCTGCGGGCCGAGCAGGCGCACCATGGCGAT
>JAKONM010000264.1 GCA_022701925.1 Microbacteriaceae bacterium | reverse complement strand
CCGCCAGCGCACTCCCCTGCGACGTCGAGTCGGGAGACTCGATCGCGATCCCCTTCGTGCGCTCGTGAGCGTGCTGGATCGGCGCCAGGCCGTCGTCCGGGCTGCGCGACCCCCCTGGGGGCTGGAGCAGACCTCGGTGCCGCGGTACGGGGTCGCCTACCACCGCCTGGTGGTGCTGGCTCCGGGCGCCACGAGGCGGGACCACCGGCTGCTGCGCCTGCATCAGGAGATGCCGTTGCTGGCGCTCGTCCTCGCCGTCGGCGTCACGCTGATGCTGGGCCCGACGCTCGGGGGCACCGGAGCCCTGGCGGCCGCGGTCGCGGCCGGCGTCGTCAGCCTCGCCGCGAGCCGGCACCTCACGTGGGGCACGCGGCAGCAGGCGGTGCGGATCGACACGTGCACGGGCCTCGACCTGGCCCCGCTCCCTTCCCGCGCTGCCCGTCTGGCTCAGCTGCAGGCGATCGCGCGGCTGCGGTCCGGGGAGGCGGACGTGCGGGCAGGCCGGATGACGCCCGTCGAGTTCGAGGCGGTCTGGCACGAGGTCTACGAGGACGTTGGAGCCTTCGACTCCCGCCGGAAGGGACGTCAGAAAGGTCCGACATCAGCAGGCCGGTAGGCCTGGACATCAGCGGGGTCGGCGGCCGCGAGTGCAGCGTCCCGTGCCCCGGCCGCGGGACGACCGCGCGTCACGCGGCAGCGCGACGGAAGAGCCGGACGGCGACGACCTGCGCGATGACCAGCACTCCCGCGCACCAGGCGATCGCCGGCCAGATCGAGCCCTCGACGGGCTGACCGGCGAGGAGTGCGCGAAGCGTGTCCACGATCGCGGTGACGGGTTGGTGCTCGGCGAAGAGGCGCACCGGAGCCGGCATCGACCCGGTCGGGACGAATGCGGAGCTGACGAAGGGCAGGAGGATCAGCGGGTAGGAGAACGCGCTGGCGCCGTCGACGGTCCTGGCGAGCAGACCGGGGACGATCGCGACCCAGGTCAGGGTGAGGGTGACCAGCAGCAGGAGACCGACCACTGCGCACCAGGCAGCCGGGCCGGCAGCGGGCCGGAAGCCGATGAGCAGCCCGACGGCGAGCACGAGCAGGAGTGAGAGCGCATTGGCCGTCACGGAGGTCAGCACATGGGCCCACAGCAGTGCCGATCGAGTGATCGGCATGGACCGGAACCGGTCGATGATGCCGCTCTGCTTGTCCTGGAACAGCCGGAAAGCGGTGTAGGAGACCCCGGACGCGACGGTGATCAGCAGGACGCCGGGAAGCAGGTAGTCGACGTAGGAGGCGCTGCCGGTGTCGATCGCACCGCCGAGGACGAAGACGAAGAGCAGCAGCAGCGCGATCGGCATCACTGCCGTCGTGACGATCGTGTCGGGGCTGCGGGTGACGTGCCGGAGCGTGCGGCCCGTCAGCGCGGCGGTGTCCTGGACGACGTGGCTGCTCACAGCGACTCCTCCATGCCGCCGCTGCCAGCGGCGGTCAGAGCGAGGAAGACGTCCTCGAGACCGGGCTGCTTCTGGACGTGCTCGACCTCGCGCGGAGGGAGCAGCGCGTGCAGCTCGGCGAGGGTGCCGGTGACCAGGATGCGGCCCTCGTGCAGGATCGCGATCCGGTCGGCGAGCTGCTCGGCCTCTTCGAGGTACTGCGTGGTGAGCAGGACCGTCGTACCGGCGTCGGCGAGGGCGCGCATGGTCTGCCACACCTCGGCGCGGCCGGCGGGATCGAGTCCGGTCGTGGGCTCGTCGAGGTACAGCACCGCCGGATCCCCGACGAGGCTCATCGCGATGTCGAGGCGCCGCCGCATGCCGCCGGAGTACGTCCCGACCCGGCGGTCTGCGGCCTCCTGCAGAGCGAACCTGCGCAGCAGGTCCTCGGCGGCCTGTCGCGGACGCGAGTGATGCCGGAGGCGCGCGATGAGCTGCAGGTTCTCGCGACCCGAGAGGATCTCGTCGACGGCGGCGAACTGCCCGGTCAGGCTCGAGGCCTTCCGCACGCTCAGAGGGTCCTCGGTGATGTCGTGACCCGCCACGCTGCACGTGCCGCCGTCCGCTGCCTGCAGGGTGGCGAGCACCCGGATCAGCGTGGTCTTGCCCGCCCCGTTGGCGCCCAGCAGCGCCAGGACGGTGCCGGCTTCGACGTCGAGATCGACCCCGCGCAGCACCGGGACCCCCTTGTAGGACTTCACAAGCCCGTGCACCGAGATCGCCGTCGTGCTCACGGCCGCGTCCCCGGCACCCGGACGGCAGCAGCGTCGTCGATCGCGCGGGAGAGGCGCGCGCGCTCCTTGCGGATCCAGCTGCCGCCGCCGTAGTTGGCGATGAAGGCCTCGGCGAACTCGACCGGGTCCTCGCCGACCAGGTCGCGGATGCCGACCTGGTCGGCGGCGCTTCGCTCCAGCAGATCCGCGAGATCGGCGAGCATCGCGACCAGGGCCGCGCCGTCGTCGGTCGGGCCGAGGTTCATCGCGTAGCGCTCGAGCGCGGCGGCCGCCTCGCGGTAGCCCGGGGGCAGCGCCTTCACCCGGGCGCGGTACTGCCGGTACTGCTTCTTGTCCTCCAGGTCGCCCACGACCAGCTCGAGCAGGTTCTTCGCCATCGTTCAATCCCCTTCGTCGCGGAGCTGTCGGAGTCGGTCCGTGAGGAAGCCCCAGGTCCTCCAGAACTCGGTCAGGTGGTCCCGGCCGGCAGCGTTGAGGGAGTAGACCTTCCGCGGCGGGCCCTTCTCGGACGGCACCTTCTGCACGTCGACCAGGCCCCGCTGCTCGACCCGGACCAGCAGCGCGTAGACCGTGCCCTCCGCGATGTCGGTGAACCCCTGCTCCCGCAGCCAGGCGGTGATCTCGTACCCGTAGGCCGGGCGGCGGGCCAGGACGGCGAGCACGACGCCCTCGAGCGTGCCCTTGAGCATCTCCGTCAGCTGCTTCGGCATCCCGCCCTCCTCCCGTGCTCAGTGATGCTGAGTACCGGTAAACAGTAACACTGACTAGTCGGTGCGCAAGAGCTCGCGGACGTCGGTCGCAGGCGCCGGGCCCTCGTGAGCGGGAGCGCGGCGCGACGCCGAGGGGCCGGCGCGCCGTGCCGGTGCCCGCTGCGCGTCGAGCGCACCGGAGCGTCCTCGTAAAGAGGCTGTAAAGGCGATCCGTCGACTCGTATGGATGTCGTCAAGACCGCCTCC
>JAKONM010000314.1 GCA_022701925.1 Microbacteriaceae bacterium | reverse complement strand
GCCAGCGACCCGGCGCTGTGGATCCAGATCCTCTCTGCGAACGCCGGCCACGTGGCGCCGGTGCTCGCCGCCGTGCGCGACGACCTGGACCGGGTGCTGACGGCGCTGACCGACCCGGCCGCGCCCGGTGCGCAGCGGACCATCGCCGATGCGCTCGCCGCGGGCAACGCGGGCGTCGCGCGCCTGCCGGGCAAGCACGGCGTCGACCTGCGCACGACCACGCTGGTGGTGCTGGTCGACGACCGTCCGGGTCAGATCGCCCGCCTGCTGACGGAGGTCGGCGAGCTGGGCGTCAACCTGGAGGACTTCCGGCTGGAGCACGCGCCGGGCGCCCCCATCGGGATCGTCGAGGTGGCGGTGGCCCCCGAGGTCGCGGGCGGGCTCGAAGCGGATCTGGTCCGACGCGGATGGCGGGTGGCGTGATGGGTGTCGTGGTGGCAGTGGACGGACCGGCCGGCAGCGGCAAGTCGAGCGTGTCGCGGGAGGCGGCGGTGCGGCTGGGCTACGCCTTCCTCGACACCGGCGCCGCGTACCGCGCCCTGGCGTGGGCGGTGCTGCGCGAGGGCCGCGACCCGGAGCGGGCCGAGGACGTCGAGCAGGTGCTGGCCTCCTTCGACCTGGCGACGGCGGACGACCCGGCGGAGCGCTGGGTGCGCGTCGGCGAGGTCGACGTGACCGAGGCGATCCGGACGCCCGAGGTGACCGCCGCGGTCAGCGGCGTCGCCCGCGTGCCGGGCGTGCGCGCGCGCCTGAACGAGGGCTTCCGGGCCCGCCTCGCCGCCGCCGAGCCCGGCGTCGTCGTGGAGGGCCGCGACATCACGACGGTCGTCGCCCCGGACGCCCGGGTGCGGGTGCTGCTGACGGCGCGCCCCGAGGTGCGGGCGGCGCGCCGGGCGCGGGAGCTGCCCGACGAGGACCACGGCGCGGTCGCCGCCTCGATCGCCGAACGCGACGCGCGCGACTCCCGCGTCGTGGACTTCCTGGAGGCGGCCGACGGCGTGAGCACGCTCGACTCCTCCGACCTCGACTTCGACGGCACGGTGGAGGCGCTGGTCCGCATGGTCCAGCACGCCGCCGACCCTGGATTGGAACCGGTGCGATGAGCGACCAGCACGACGACGAGTACGACGACAGCGGCCCCGAGGGGGTCGTGGAGCGCCTGCAGGGCATCGACGAGGAGGCGGCGGACCGCCGCGCGGCGACCCTGCGCGCCGGCCTGGCCGACTACGACCTGGACGACGAGGACCGGCTGCTGCTCGAGGGCGGCGAGTCGGAGGACCTCTCGCTGCCGCCGGGCGCCGCGCTGCCGGTGCTGGCGATCGTGGGCCGCCCGAACGTGGGCAAGTCGGCGCTGGTGAACCGCATCCTGGGCCGCCGCGAGGCCGTCGTGCAGGACGTGCCGGGCGTCACCCGCGACCGCGTGACCTATCGTGCGGAGTGGGAGGGCCGGCCGTTCACGCTGGTCGACACGGGCGGCTGGGAGCCGGACGCCGCCGGTCTGGACGCCGCGGTGGCGGCGCAGGCGGAGGTCGCCGTCGAGCTGGCCGACGCCGTGCTGTTCGTGGTCGACGCGATCGTCGGCCCCACGGCCACGGACGAGCGCGTGGTGCGCATGCTGCGGGCGTCGAAGAAGCCGGTGCGCCTGGTGGCGAACAAGGTGGACGACGTGCGGCACGAGTCGTACACGGGTGAGCTGTGGGGCCTGGGCCTCGGGCAGCCGTGGCCGGTCTCGGCGCTGCACGGCCGCGGCGTCGCCGACCTGCTGGACGAGAGCCTGCGCATGCTGCCCCGGGAGTCCGGCGTCGCGAAGCCGGAGGTCGGGGGACCGCGCCGGGTGGCGCTCCTGGGCCGCCCGAACGTCGGCAAGTCGAGCCTGCTGAACAAGGCGGCGCGCGAGGACCGGGTGGTCGTCTCCGACACCGCCGGCACCACGCGCGACCCGGTGGACGAGCAGATCGAGATCGCCGGCCGCGTCTGGCGGTTCGTCGACACGGCCGGCATCCGCCGCCGCACCCACCTGAGCCAGGGCGCCGACTTCTACGCCTCCCTGCGCACGCAGGCGGCGCTGGAGCGGGCCGAGGTCGGCGTGGTGCTGCTGGACGTGACCGAGCCGATCAGCGAGGCGGACATCCGCATCGTCGACATGGTGCTGGAGTCGGGCCGCGCGCTGGTGCTGGCCTTCAACAAGTGGGACCTGCTGGACGACGACCGCCGCCGCTACCTGGAGCGCGAGATCGAGCAGGACCTGGCCCACGTGGCGTGGGCGCCCAGGGTGAACATCTCCGCCCGCACCGGCCGGCACCTGGAGAAGCTGGTGCCGGCCCTGGAGGCGGCGCTGGACGGCTGGGACACCCGCATCCCGACCGGGCGCTTCAACGCCTTCATCGCGGAGCTGGCGGCGGAGCACCCGCACCCGGTGCGCGGCGGCAAGCAGCCCCGCATCCTGTTCGGCACCCAGGCGGGGAACCGCCCGCCGACGTTCGTGCTGTTCACGACCGGCTTCCTGGACCCCGGCTACCGCCGCTTCGTGCAGCGCCGCCTGCGCGAGGTCTACGGCTTCGTCGGCACGCCGATCGTCGTCAACATGCGGGTGCGCGAGCGCCGCCAGCGCAGCTGACGTCGAGCCGGGACGGAGGACGCCTCCGTCCCGGGCCGCGCGGTCAGGGCTGCGGCAGCCGCACCTCGACCAGGTCGCCGTTCACCCGCGACTCCAGCCGCACGGCCGGCGCCGTGGCGGGGCCGTGCACCACCTCGCCCGTCGCGATCTCGAACTCGCTGCCGGCCGAGGTCGTGACGGTGGCCCGGCCGTGACCGGGATCGGTCAGCACCCCGTCGCTCAGCGGCTCGCCCAGGTGGCTGGAGACGTCGGCGAGCACGTCGACCCGGCCGCCCCGCCGCAGCACGAACAGCTGCTCGCCGCCGACCTCGCGGCGCACCGGGGCCTCCTCCGGCAGGTCCTCCAGCGCGCCGATCGGGTGCCAGCCGGCGGGGAAGCGGGTCAGCACCGCCTGGGCGCGGTTCGCGCCGACCGCCTGGCGGTACCCCAGGTGCCCGCCCAGGTAGCCGCCGACGCCGATCAGCCCGTAGGCGGTCCACCCCAGCACTCGCCCTCGGCCCTCGCTGCCCCAGCGCCGGTCCGCCCAGGACAGCGCGTAGAGCACCCAGCCGATCTCGTTGGCGGCGGCGTGCACCAGGCCCACCCGCTGCTCCCGGCGTCCGCTGCGCGCCCAGTCCGCCCAGCCGGTGAGGATCGCCGGAGCGGCGGCCACGAGGCCGACGCCGACCAGCAGGCGCGCGGTGCGGGCGGTGCCGGGCAGGGCGTCCAGCAGCGCGGCGCTGGTCCAGGTGCCGACCGGGATCTGCACGAGCACCGGGTGCACGGGGTGGCCCGCCGGCACGCCGTGCAGCACGTCCTCCAGCGCACGGGGCTTCATCACCTTCAGCAGCAGGGGCCTCAGGCGGTCGACGACCGGGTCGAGCACCCGCAGGTCCTCGAGCTTCGCGACGGGCTTCAGGAAGGGGAGTTCACGCACGGTCCCCAGCCGACGCCACGCCGCGGCGCCGCGCAACCCGCCTGGCGTCCGCGCAGGCGATGCGCAGGCCCTGCACCGGGCCCTCCCACCGGGGGCGCTCAGCGGTCGAGCAGCCGGCTGAGCAGCACGAGCGCGAGCACGCCGCCGGCGAGCAGGGACGACGTCAGGAGCTGCCGGCTCCGCCCGGTGCGCAGCCGCGCGGCCGGCACAGGATCGTCCGACGGGAGCGGCAGGTAGGGGGAGGGGTTCGGGGTGCCCTCGGGCAGCGCCGGTGCACCGGAGCGCTGCGACCGCCAGCGCGTCCACTGCTCCAGGCGGTGCTCCAGCAGGTCGGCCGCGGCGGCGATGCGCCGCCACTGGTCCCCGTCGAGCCCGCTCGCCGCCTCCGGCCGCGACAGCAGGAGCACCTCGCCCACGACCTCGAGGTCCCAGGCGCCGCCCGGGTCCGACAGCGCCGCGACCACGTCCGACGTCAGCAGGAAGCGGGCGTCGTCCTCGTACCCGGCGGGGCACCAGGCGATGGCCCCGGCGGCCGCGCCGCCCTGCAGCACGACGCGCTGCGCGCGATCCGGCGGGGCGTCGGCCGTCAGCGGGTGCCCGGTCGCCGAGTCCGAGCGCAGCAGGAGGCCGGGGCCGGGCCGCGACATCCGCATCGCGCAGTACCCCGCCAGCCGGGTCCGCCCGGCGCTGCCGTCGCCGACGCGCAGCTCCAGGTCGCCGACCTCGGTCTCCGGCGGTCCCGCCGCTCGGACGACGGCGCGCACCACCACCCGTCCGCGGCGCTCGAGCACCGCCGGCAGCGCGCCCGGTTCCGGTCCGGGCTCGTAGGCGAGGCCGTTCTGCTCCGCGAAGCGGGCGAGCCGCAGGTGGGTCGCGGCGGGCAGCCGGTGGGTGCGTCCGCGCACCAGGAAGACCGACAGCAGCAGGCCGCCGAGCAGCATCCCGACGGCGATCACGCCCATGGCCACCACCTCGGAGGACCGGTCCGGGGCGGAGGACGCCAGCTCCTCCGTGATCCCGAAGGCCAGCGCCAGGGCGCCCACGAGGCAGGCGACCACACCGGTCGCCGGGACGAGCACGAAGCGCAGCAGGTCGACCGCGCGCGACGCCCCGCCGCGCGACCGCCGGTGCCGGCGCACGTCGCGCCGCCGCACGCGCGCGGTCAGCGCCTCGGTGCGCAGGGCGTCTGCGGAGGGGAGGCCCGGCACGGCCCCAGTGTCGCGGATCCGCGCCGGGCGCGTCCGGTCAGCGCAGCAGCGCGGCCAGGGCGGCGTCGATCTCGCGCGTCGCGGCCAGCGGGCCGGGCTGCGGCGTGCCGTAGAAGCCGTGGATCATGCCGGGGAAGGTGCGGTGCCACACCGGCACCCCGGCGGCCTCGAGCGCCGCGGCGTAGGCCGCGCCCTCGTCGCGCAGCGGGTCGTACTGGGCCGTCGCGATCACCGCCGGGGCGACGCCGGCCAGCGAGGGCGTCAGCAGCGGGGCGACGCGGGGGTCCTTCGCGCGCTCGAGCGCCTCCGGGGAGTCGACGGGCACGCCCAGGTACTGGGCGCTGAACCACCGCATGTCGTCGGCGGTCAGGAAGTACCCCTCGGCGTTCTCGGTGCGGGAGGGGTACTCGCCGCCCGGGTCGACGGTCGGGTACGCCAGCAGCTGCGCGGCCAGCGCGACGCCCTCGTCGCGCGCCCGGACCGCGGTGACCGCGGCGAGGTTCGCCCCGGCGCTGTCGCCCGCCACGACCAGGCGGTCGGGGTCGGCGCCGAAGTCGCCGATGCGCGCGGCGACGTCGCGGAAGGCCGACCAGGCGTCGTCGAGCCCGGCCGGGAAGGGGTGCTCCGGCGCCAGGGCGTAGTCGACGCTGACGACCACCGCGCCGAGGTCGAGGGCCAGGATGCGGGCGGTCACGTCGTGGGTGTCCAGGTCGCCGATCACGAAGCCGCCGCCGTGCAGGTACACCACCGTCGGAGCGGGCGTGCCCGCGTGCGGGCGGTAGACGCGGGCTCGCACGCCGCCGACCTCCGCGTCCTCCACCGAGGCCATCGGCGGCAGGGCGGCGGGGTCGCGGCGGTCGACGCCGGCGAAGGCGCGCAGCATGGCGCGGCCATGCTCGGGCGTGCCGTCTGACCTGGCGGGCACCCGGCGCTGCTCCATCTCCTGCAGCATCTGGGCGAC
>JAKONM010000263.1 GCA_022701925.1 Microbacteriaceae bacterium | reverse complement strand
CTGCGCGCGGCTCTCCGCCGAGGCCGCCCGCCGGGCGGCCTCGGCGACGGCACGGTCGTGGCGTCCGGCCGCCGCCGAGGCCGCGGAGATGCCGCGGTCGACCTCGTCGAGGGCGGCGCGGGCGTGCTGCAGCGCCGCCTCCGCGTCACGCTGCTGCGGGCCCGCCGCGGCCACCCGCTGCTCCGCGTCGGCGATCACCCCCTCGGCGGCGGCGCGCTCGGCGGCGCCCGTGTCGATCGCGGGCGCCTCCTGCTCCGGCGCCAGCAGGGCGGCCCGCGTCGCGGCCGTCTGCGCCAGGTCGCGGAAGCGCTGCTGCGCGCCCTCCAGCCGCACGACCGCGCGGCGCGCCGCGTCCAGGTCGGCGTCGACGGCTTGCTCCTCCAGCCGCTCGACCCGGGCGCCGAGGCCCTGCACCGCGTCGACGGCGACCTGCCGGCCCGCTTCGGCCTGCTCGTGCTCGGCCCGCACCCGCGCCAGGGCCTCGGCGAGCCGGGCGGCGTCGTGCGCCAGCAGCCGCGTCTTCGCCTGGCGCACCGCGGCCTGCACGTCCGCCGCCTCGCGCGCCACCTGCGCCTGCGCGCCCAGGGGCTTCAGCTGCCGGCGCAACTCCTCCGCGAGGTCCGTCAGCCGGGTGAGGTTGGCCTGCATCGCCTCCAGCTTGCGCACCGTGCGCTCCCGGCGGCGGCGGTGCTTCAGCACGCCCGCCGCCTCCTCGACGAAGCCGCGCCGCTCCTCGGCCGTGGCCCGCAGCACCGCGTCCAGCCGGCCCTGACCGACGATCACGTGCATCTCGCGGCCCAGCCCGCTGTCCGAGAGCAGCTCCTGCACGTCGAGCAGCCGCACGGCGTCGCCGTTGATCGCGTACTCGCTGCGGCCGTCCCGGAACAGCATCCGGCTGATCGCGACCTCGCGGTAGTCGATCGGCAGCGCGCCGTCGGCGTTGTCGATCGTCAGCACCACCTCGGCGCGTCCCAGCGGACCGCGGGTGGCCGTGCCGGCGAAGATCACGTCGGCCATCGAGCCGCCGCGCAGGTTCTTGGCGCCCTGCTCCCCCATCACCCAGGCCAGGGCGTCGACGACGTTGGACTTGCCGCTGCCGTTCGGGCCGACGATGCAGGTGACGCCCGGCTCGAAGGCGAAGGTCGTGGGCTGCGCGAAGGACTTGAAGCCCTTGAGCACGAGGCTCTTCAGGTGCACGCGCAGCACCTCCCCTCCCGCTCGCGCACGAGGGTATCCGGCGGGCCGGACACGAGGAGGGCGCGGCTAGACGCCCAGTCGGCGCAGCAGGTCGGCGCGGATCGCGGGCCGCGACCCGAAGCCGAGCAGGAAGTGCGCCTCGCGCAGCAGGCGGTCGGATCGCGAGCCCGCCGAGACGCCGCGCGCGCCGTCGTGCGCGGCCAGGGCGCCGGCGGCGTGCAGCGCCAGCGCCGAGCAGGCGGCCCGCGCCTCCGGCAGCGCGTCCACGTCGGCGGCCAGCAGGGCGTCGCGCACCTGCTGCACCGGCGCGACGAAGCCGGGGCGGCCCGACTCCGCGAGCATCGCGGCCGCCCGCCCGGCGACGCCGAGCGCCAGCGCGCCGTTGCCCGCGAGACCGGCGGCGTCCGCCGTCGCCCACTCCTCGGCGCTCACGACGTCCAGCGCCCGGTCCGCTGGCACCGGCACCTCGTCGAAGGTCACCGTCGCCGTGCCCGCCGCGCCGGCCGCCACCGCGAGCACCCGCTCCGCCGTCATCCCGGGGCCGACGTCCACGAGCACCGTGCGGATGCTGCCGTCGTCCTGCACGGCCGCCACGCGCAGCACGTCCACGACGCCCCAGCCCGTGACCCACGGGGCCGAGCCGTCGATGCGCCAGCCGTCGGCGGTCGGCTCGATCCGCAGCGGCCTCGGTCCGCGCACCGCCGTGATCGCGACCCCGGCCCGCAGCCTCCCCGATGCCAGCTCGTCGGCGAAGCGCGCCGCGGGGCCGGAGGAGCGCGCGACGGCGGCCAGCGCGCCCTGGCCCTGGATCCACAGGAAGGCCGTGGCCAGGCAGCCGCCCGCCAGCGCGGCCGTCACGTCGACCCGCTCGGCGAGGTCGGCCCCGCGCGCGGCGAGCCCGGTCAGGCCCGCCGCGTCGAGCGCCTCCAGGTGCGACGGCGGCACGCGGTCGGCCCGGTCCACCGCCTCCGCGTCCGGCAGCAGCACCTCGTCCGCCAGGCTCCGGGCGGCCGCGACGCTCTGCTGCTCCATGGCGTCCATGCTGCCAGCGGGCCCCTGAGCCGCGCTGCCGCGAGGGCCCGCGGCTGAGCGGCGTCACGCCGGGGGTGCGCCCCGGCGCGCACGGCACGGCGGCCGAGGACCGCGGATCCGCGCGGTGCTCAGCCCTTCGCGGCGCAGCGCTCCGCGACGCGCCCCTGGGCAGCCTCGGCGCGGGTCTGCACCGCGGTGCCGTAGTCCCCGGCCAGCGCCTTCGCCGCGATCGCCGCGGCGGCCGCCTTCCGCTCGGCGCTCTTCGCCGTGAGGCCGCGCAGGGCCTTCAGGTCGGTGCGGAGCGCGGCCGGCAGCGTTGCCCGCACCGTTCCCGCCGCCCCGCCGTCCGCGAGGCGGGCGAGGCGCTCGACGCGCGCGCCGTAGGCCCCGGTCAGCATCTTCTGCCGCACCGCGGCGCGGTCGGCGGCCCGCTCCGCCTTCGGCGCCGCGCGCAGCGCCTTCAGGTCGGTGCGAAGGCGCTGCGCATCGCCGCCGCGCAGCAGGGCGCCGAGGCGGGGTGCGCAGGCGGCGGAGGCCGAGGGCGAGGCGGAGGCGGACGGCGTCGAGGCCGCGACCGCGGCGCTCGCACCGCCGCCCACGGCGAGCAGCACGGCCGTGCCGGAGGCGAGCAGCACGGAGCGGCGGCGGACGGATGAGCGGAACGAGGAGCGCACTGGTGGACCTGCTTCGGGTTCGGAGGGGTTCGGGCCGTCGCTGCGGTGCAGGCCGGTGCGGAGAGGATGCGGCCCCTGCGCGGGCGCCGCGTTCGGACCGTGTTCGAGGCGTGTAAAGCGCGGGCCGCGCGGCGACCCCGCCCCGGCCGGCTCCCGCTTGAATGACGGGCGTGGAGTCGAAGGGCCTGGTGCTGGTCGCCGAGGACGAGCGCGCGATCGCCGACCTCGAGCGGCTGTACCTGACGGAGGCGGGCTTCGGCGTGCACGTGGAGCGCACGGGCGACGCCGTGCTGCCCGCCGTCGAGCGCCTCCGACCCGTGGCGATCGTGCTCGACGTGGGCCTGCCGGGCCGCGACGGCCTGGACGTGTGCCGCGCGCTGCGGGCGCGCGGCGACTGGACCCCCGTCGTGTTCGTGACCGCGCGGGACGACGAGGTCGACCGGGTCCTCGGCCTCGAGCTCGGCGGCGACGACTACCTGACCAAGCCGTTCTCGCCGCGCGAGCTGGTGGCCCGGGTGCGGGGCCTGCTGCGCCGCGCGGCCCTGCCGGCCGTCGACGGCCCGCTCGTGGTCGGCGGGGTGCGGCTGGACGCGTCGCGCCGCTCGGTCGCGGCCGACGGCGTCACGATCGAGCTGACGGCGACGGAGTTCGACCTGCTGGCCGAGCTGATGCGGGCGCCCGGGCGCGTGCTCACCCGGGAGCACCTCCTGTCGACCGTGTGGGGCCAGGCCGACTACGGCGGCGGCCGCACCGTCGACGTGCACGTGGCGCAGGTGCGCGCGAAGCTGGGCGGCGCCAGCCCCATCCGCACGGTGCGCGGCGTCGGCTACACCGCGGACGACGGCTGAGCGTGGGGCGGCTGTCCGCGCGGATCCTGGCGCTGGCCCTGGGCCTCGTGCTGCTGACCAGCCTGGCCGCCGGGCTCGCCACGGTGCAGTCCGCGCGGGCGTCGGCGCGCACGGAGCAGCGGGCGGAGCTGGTGGCGCAGGCGTCCCTGGTCGCGCTGCAGCCCGGGCGCCTGGCGACCGCGCGGGGCGTGCGCCGGCTGGCGTCGGGCCTCGACGGCACGACGCTGACGGTCGTCGGCGAGGGGGCGGTGCTCGAGCGCACCAGCGCACCGGGCCGTCCCGCGCTGCTCGCGGCGACCCGGTCCGCAGCGACCGAGGCGCTGGGCGGCTCCGCCGTGTCGACCGCCGTGCGCCTGGAGGGGCGGGAGGTGCTGGTCGAGGCGCGGCCGACCCGGGGCGGGGCCTTCGTGCTGACCCGGCCCGTGACCGCGTTCACCCGCACGACCGCCGACCTGGTCGGTCGCATCCTCGTCGTGCTGGTCGTCGGGCTGGCCGTCGCCGCGGCCGCGGCGATCTGGCTGTCGCGCCGCATCGCACGGCCGCTGCAGGCGACCGCCTCCGCCGCACGGCGCATGGCGCACGGCGAGCGGCGGGTCGACGTGCCGGAGGGGGCGCCGGGCGAGGTCGGCGACGTCGCCGACGCCCTGCGCGCGCTGGACGGCGCGCTGGGCACCAGCGAGGGACGGCAGCGGGAGTTCCTGCTCTCGATCTCGCACGAGCTGCGCACGCCGCTGACCGCGCTGCGCGGCTGGGGCGAGGCGCTGGCGGACGGGCTGGTCACCGGCGACCGGGTGCAGGAGGTCGGGCGCACGCTGACCGCGGAGTCGCACCGCATCGAGCGCTTCACCGCCGATCTGCTCGAGCTGGCGCGGCTGGAGGCGGACGACTTCTCCATCGTCCCCGCCGAGGTGCGGCTGAGCGACGTGGCGCGGTCGACCGCGGAGGCCTGGCGGGCGCGCGCCGAGCAGGCGGGGGTCGCGCTGACCGTGCGCGGCTCCGACGACGACGCGGTCGTGCTCGGGGACGCGCGGCGGGTGCGGCAGGTGCTCGACGGGCTGGTGGAGAACGCGCTGCGGGCGACCCCGGCGGCCGGTGCGGTGACGCTGCTGCCGACGACCGGCGCGGGCGTGCGCGGCATCGCCGTCGAGGACACCGGCCCCGGGTTGTCGGAGGAGGACCTGGCGAACGCCTTCACCCGCGGCCTGCTGCGCGAGCGCTACCGCGAGACCCGCGCCGTGGGCACCGGGCTGGGGCTCTCGATCGCGATCCGGCTCGCCGCGCGCATGGGCGGGCGCGTGGTCGCGGGCCGCGCCGCGAGCGGCTCCGGCGCCCGCTTCACCCTCGAGCTGCCCGTGGTCCGACCCGCCCCTTGAGGTCCGCCGGCGAGGTCAGCCCAGGCGGGCGATGCGCGCGCGGATCACCGCGTAGGCGCCGGCGACGATCCAGCCGAGGCCGACCGCCAGCAGGAAGACGCGGCCCCAGGGGCTCTCGTTGAACGCCGTGAGCGCCTGGTTCAGCCCGCCCGCGCGGCCGGGGTCCAGGGTCACCGCGGCGACCAGCGCGAAGGCGCCGACGACGGCGATCGAGGCCCCCTGCGCGACGTACCCGGTGACGCCCAGCACCAGCACGAAGCGGCGCGGGCCGGGGTTGTCGGGCAGGTGCACGGTCTTCACGAACTGCCGCCGGGCGCCCACCACCACCATGCTGACGCCCGTGATCAGGATCACGCCGGCGACCAGCCCCAGCACGACGCCGCCGCCGGGCACGCGCAGCAGGTCGCGGGTCGCGGCCCGGGTCGCCTCGACGGAGTCGCTGCGGCTGGCGCCCAGCGCGAAGCGGGCCGCGGTCCAGCCGATGACGACGTAGACGACCGCCCGCCCCCAGTACACCGACCGCTGCCGCCACTTCTCCACGGCGTGCGGGTGGCGGAACAGCAGGCCCTGCACGATCAGCCACAGCGCGAGGGCGAGGTCGCCGACCGCCACGAGCACCAGGATCACGGTGCCCCCGGTGATCGACCGCACGGTCTCGAAGGCGCCGGAGGCGTCGGCGTGCGCGCCCGCGACGTGGCCGGCGACCAGCAGCGCGAGCACGCCGATCAGCACCCGCAGCAGGCCGCTGGCCAGGTACCCCGATCTGGCGAGTGCGCGCAGCGCCGTGCGCGTGCGCGCCTCGCGCACGGCCACGCGGACCCCGGCGATCCGGCGCACGAGGCTCACGGCGCCAGCGTAACCAGGCGCCGCCGCTGGCGGCGGCTCAGGCGGGCTTCGTGGCGACGCCGTCGAGCCACAGCTCGTCGGACCCGTCGCGGTGCACGCCCTCCGAGCCGACGTGCTTCGCGTCGATCCGCGGGCCCTTCGTGATCACGTGCACCATCGCCATGCCGTGCCCGCGGCCGAGGTCGTGTTCGTCCTTCAGCCACTGGAGGATCGGCGCCGCCTTCGTGCCGGGGCCGAAGCCCCGCTCGGCGGCCTGCGCGACCAGCTGCCGCGGGGTCAGCCCCGTCCTCCGCTCGACCGCGTCGAGGTACGCCTGGAACGACATGCCCGCAGTCTGCTCCGGTCGCCCGTCGGCTGCACGCGCGGTGCGCGCGCGTGCATCCGCGGTCGCGCCCGCCCGCTCGAGGAGTCGGCCGGACGCCCGCCTCCGGGCACGATCCGATGAGCAGGTCCAGCACGGCGGAGGCGCCGCAGCAGGAGTCGGAGCCCGTGCCCGGGCGGCGCCGACCGGCGGACGGCCGCACCGCCGCTCAGGCCAGGGCCTGCACCCCGGCGACCCGCAGCAGGTCGAGGCGGGACGCGTCCTCCGACCCGGGCACCGCGGTGTAGACGACGATCCGCAGGTCCTCGCCCGGCACGCTCAGCACGTCGCAGTCCACCGTGATCGGGCCGACGGGCGTGCGCGACGCCGTCTTGCGGCTGGACCGGTGGCGCGCCACGCGTGCACGGCCCCACCGGCGCTCGAAGTCCGGCGAGCCGGCCCGCAGCCTGCTGACGAGCCGCGCGAGGTCGGGGTCGGCGGGGTACCGGCCGACCGCCGCGCGCAGGTCGGCCACGAGGTCGTCGGCGAACTCCTCCGCGTGCGCGTCGTCGTACTCCATGGGGCCGGGACCGCCGGTGAAGGTGCGCCACACCAGGTTGCGGTCGAGCCCCGTCCAGCCGGCCGGATCCCCGCCGAGGGCCGCCCACAGCGGGTTCCACAGCAGGATGTCGTGCGCCGCGGTGAAGACGGCCAGCGGCACGTCCCCCAGCCGGTCGACGATGCGCTGCACGCCCGGCGCGATGTGCCGCGGCACGAGCCCGGTCGGCGGTGCGGCGCCGGCCGCGCGGTACAGGTGGTCGCGCTCGTCGTCCGTCAGCCGCAGCGCCCGCGCCAGCGCCCCCAGCAGCTGCGGCGAGGGGTTCACCGCCCTGCCCTGCTCGAGCCGCACGACGTAGTCGACGCTGACGTCCGCCAGCGCCGCCAGCTCCTCGCGCCGCAGGCCCGGCGTCCGGCGACCCGCGCCGGACGGCAGCCCGGCCTCCGCGGGGGTCACCCGCTCGCGCCACGCCTTCAGCACCCCGGCGAACTCGTCCACCCGCCCATCGTGCGCCCCGTCGGGACGCGGAGGGTGGCACCGCCGGTCCCACCGTCGGCCGGGGCCTGGGTCGCCGCGACAGCAGGGATCAGGGTGGAGCCATGACCGAGACACTCATCAGCGGGGCCGACAAGGGCCTGGGGCTCGAGACCGCCCGGCGCCTCATCGCCGCAGGTCACACCGTCCACGCCGGCATGCGGGACCCCGCCGCCGGCGACGCCGCGCGGGCGCTGGGCGCCCGCGTCGTGCGGCTGGACGTCACCGACCAGGCGTCCGTCGACGCCGCGATCGCCGGGCTGCCCGCACTGGACGTGCTGGTGAACAACGCCGGGATCGTGGGGCGCTCCTCCGGCGTCGACGACCTGACCGCCGAGCGGATGGCGGAGGTCCTCGACACGAACGTCACCGGGATCGTCCGCGTCACCCAGGCGGCGCTGCCGCTGCTGCGCCGGTCCGAGCACCCCGTCATCGTGAACGTGGCCTCCGGCGTCGGCTGGCCGAGGGCGCTCACGACGCCGGGGCGCGACGAGCTGCCCGTCGCCGCGGTGCCCTACGCCGCGTCGAAGGCGGCCGTGATCACGCTGACCGTGCAGTACGCGAAGAACCTGCCGGCTTTTCGGATCAACGCCTCCGACCCGGGATACACGGCCACGGACCTGAACGGGAACAGCGGCCACCAGACCGTCGCGGAGGGCACCGACGCGACCGTCGCGCCCGCGCTGCTCGGCCCGGACGGCCCCACCGGCGAGTTCCACGACCGCACCGGACGCATCGAGTACTGACGTCCGGAGGCGGGCCTCGGACTCCCGGGGCCCGCTCGGGAGACCGGGGTCAGGCGGCGCGGGGCCGTCGCTGGCAGCGCGGGCAGCGATGGCTGGAGCGGTTCATGAACGCCTCCCGCACGATCGGGGTGCCGCACCGCGGGCACGGCCTGCCCTGCTGGCCGTAGGCGCGCAGCGAGTGGGAGAAGTACCCGGAGGCGCCGTTCACGTTCACGTACTGGGCGTCGAAGCTGGTGCCGCCCTCGGCCAGCGCGCGCTCGAGCACCAGCCGCACCTCGGCCAGCAGCCCCCGCACGGCCGGGCGCCTCAGGCGCTCGACCGGGGCGTCGTAGTGCAGGCGGGCGGCCCACAGCGCCTCGTCGGCGTAGATGTTGCCGATGCCGGAGATCAGCGTCTGGTCCAGCAGCGCGCGCTTGATGCCGGTGCGCCGCTTCGCGAGCAGCGCGGCGAACCGGTCGTCGTCGAACGCGGGGTCCAGCGGGTCGCGGGCGATGTGCGCGACCTGCTCGGGCACCAGGCGCAGCGGCGAGCCGGAGCCGCCCGGGGCGCCGTCCGGGGTCGGCTGCAGCCGGTCGATCGCGAGCGAGCCGAAGATGCGCTGGTCGGCGAACGCCACGACCAGGTGCCCGTGCTGCGGATGCTCCAGGTGCAGGCGGACCCGCAGCTGGCGGTCCGGCTCCGAGTCGGGCGTGCGCAGCAGCAGCTGGCCGCTCATGCCCAGATGGGCGAGCACCGCCTCCGGGTGCTCGTCGCCCTCCAGCGGCAGCCACAGGAACTTGCCGCGGCGCGCAGCGGCCGCGATGCGACGGCCGGTCAGGCGGCGCTCGAAGTCGGCGACGTCGCCGGGGTGGCGGCGCAGCGAGCGGTGCTCCAGCACCTCCACGCCCGACACGACGGCCCCGGTCACGGCGGGCTCCAGGCCGGCGCGGACGACCTCGACCTCGGGCAGCTCAGGCATCGGCGCTGAAGGCGCGGTACGCCTGCCACGCGGCGGCGACCTCGGCCTGCTTCTTGCTGGTGCCCGTGCCGGAGCCGCGGCCCAGCGGCACCACCTCGACGACCGCGCTGAACACGCGCGCGTGCTCCGGGCCCTCCGCCGTCACGACGTAGGCGGGAGCGGCGGCGCCGCGTCGCGCGGCCAGCTCCTGCAGCGCGGTCTTCGGGTCGGTGACGGCGCCCGTCGAGTCGGGGTCGTCCGCCAGCGGCATGACCAGGCGCAGCACCAGCGCCTCCGCCGGCTCGCTGCCCGCGGAGAGGAAGGCCGCCCCGATCAGGGCCTCCACCGCGTCCGCGAGGATCGACGCCTTCTCGGCGCCGCGGGTGCGCACCTCGCCGCGGCCCAGGCGGATGTGCGGCCCGAGGTCGAGGCGGCGGGCGATCGACGCCAGCGCCACGGTGGACACGAGGCCCGCGCGCCGCTTGGCGAGGGAGCCTTCGGTCTCGCCCGGGTGGCGGGCGTAGAGCATCGCCGTCACGGCGCGCCCGAGCACGCTGTCGCCCAGGAACTCCAGCCGCTCGTTGTCGAGGGTCTGGTGCTCGTAGGCGTACGAGCGGTGGGTCAGCGCGGTCTCCAGCAGCTCGGGGTCGATGTCGACGCCCAGCTGCTCGACGAGCGCGGCCGGATCGGCCGCGCCCGACGGATCAGGCGTCGGCGACGCGGCGACCCTTGTACTCCAGGTACAGGGGGACGCCGTCCGAGCCCTCGACCACCTTGGCGCGGTGGGGCAGGGAGTACACGACCTTGCCGTTCTCGATGGTCTTGACCAGCGTGGGGGCGTCGGCCTTCCACTGCGAACGACGCGAGCGGGTGTTGCTGCGCGACTGCTTCCGCTTCGGAACCGCCATGGCTTATCTCTTCTCTGTGTTGTCGTTGCCCGCGGTGTAGCCCTGCAGCGCGGCCCACCTGGGGTCTGCGCGCGGCTCCTCCGGTGCATCGGCCCTGACCAGACTGACGCCGGGACCGAGTTCGAGGTCCTCGCAACCGTCGACGCACTCTGGTCGGAAGGGCAGTGCCAGCACCACCGCGTCCCGCACCACCGGCTCCAGGTCGAGCAGGTCGCCATCGAGCTGGTGGTCGAACGGTTCCTCGGCAGGATAGCCGAAGAGCTCCGCGAACTCGACATCGAGCGGGATGGAGACCGGCGCCAGGCACAGGGCGCACTCCCCCTCCGCCGTCGTGGTCACCGAGCCGGAGGCCAGCACGCCCTCGTGCAGCGACTCGAGCTTCAGCTCGAGGTGCAGCGGCGCGCCCTCGCGCACCGACACCATGCCCTCCCCGAAGTGCTCGGGGACGACGACGTCCTGGCTGCGCTCGCGCATCTCGCCCGGGTGGCGCACGAGGTCGCGCACGTTCTGGATGTAGGGGCTGCGCGCGGTCACGACGGACGATTTTACGCCCGTGCCCGGCCGCCCCCGTGCGGCCTCGGCCGTCAGGCGGAGCGGTCGATCGGCAGCCTCGAGAGCACGTCGCGGATGCCGCGGTCCCAGTAGCCCCATTCGTGCTCGCCCGGCCCGAAGTCGACGTGCGGGTGCAGGCCGCGCGCCCGCAGCCGCTCGACCAGGCGCCGGTTGTGGTCGATCAGCGGCACGTCCTCGGTGCCGCACGAGACGTACAGCTCCGGCGCCGTGGCGGGGTCCGCGGCGTCGGCCAGCAGCAGCACGTCCCCGACCTCGGCGACGGAGCGACCGCCGAGGATGCGGTCGATCAGGTCCTGGCGCTCCCCCAGGTCGGCCAGCGCCTGCAGGTCGACGGCCCCGGACAGGCTCGCGGCGAACGCGAAGCGCTCCGGCTGCGAGAGCGCCCACTTCAGCGCCCCGTAGCCGCCCATCGACAGGCCGGCGACGAACGTGTCCTCGCGGCGCTGCGAGACCTTGAAGAACGCGTCGACCACGCGCGGCAGCTCCTGCGACAGGAAGGTCCAGTAGCGCCCCTCCGTGCCCGGCAGGTCGGCGTAGAAGCTGCGGTGCACCTGCGGCATGACGACGGCCAGGCCCAGCTCGGCGGCGTAGCGGTGCACGGAGGTCTGCCGCAGCCACATCGTGTCGTCGTCGCTCAGCCCGTGCAGCAGGTAGAGCACGGGCGGCGGACCGGGCCGCCGCACCGCGTCGGTGCCGATCTGCGTCGCCGCCGCGGGCTCGGGCAGGATCACGGTCATCGACGTGCCCAGCTGCAGGACGTCGGAGTAGAAGTCGGTGCGGAGGACGGCCATGCGCCGACTCTCGCACGCTCAGCGGCGGGGAGCCCCGCTGCGGGTCAGGGCAGCACCGCGTCGTAGGCCGCGACCGCCCGCTCCACCTGCTGCTCCGTCACGACGCAGGGCGGCACCACGTGCACGCGGTTGTCCTGCACGAACGGCAGCAGGCCGGCGCCGACCAGGTCGCGCTTGATGCGCGCCATGTCGGCGGGCGGCAGCGGGGCCTTCGTCGACGGGTCCGACACCAGGTCGAGCGCCCAGAAGACGCCGAGGCCCCGCACGTCGCCGACGCACCCGTGCCGCGTCGCCAGGTCGCGCAGCGCCGGCCCGAGCACCCGCTCGCCGATGTCGCGCGCGTGCTCGACGATCCCCTCCTCCCGCATGGCGTCGAGGGTCGCGACGATCGCGGCCATGGCCAGCGGGTGCCCGCTGTAGGTGAGCCCTCCCGGGAAGATCCGCGTGTCGAACTCCGCGGCGATCGCGGGCGGGATGATCACGCCGCCCGCGGGCACGTACCCGCTGTTCACCCCCTTGGCGAAGGTGATCAGGTCGGGCACGACCCCTTCCGGGTTGATGGTCGGGTTCTGGAACGCGAACCAGTCGCCGGTGCGACCGAAGCCCGCCATCACCTCGTCGAGGATCAGCACGATCCCTCACTCGTCGCAGACCGCCCGGACTCCCGCCAGCCACCCGGGCGGCGGCACGATCACGCCGGCGGTGCCGGGCACCGTCTCGATCAGGATCGCCGCGATCGAGCCGGGCCCCTCGGCCTCGACGATCCGCCGCAGGGCGTGGAGGGCGCGCTCGACCTCCTGCTCCGGCGAGGTCGACCAGAACTCGCTGCGGTACGGGAACGGCCCCCAGAAGTGCACGTGCCCGCGGGCGTACTCGTTCGGCACGCGCCGCCAGTCGCCGGTGGCGACCACGGCCGCGCCCGTGTTGCCGTGGTACGAGCGGTAGGTCGACAGCACCTTGTCCCGACCCGTCGTCAGCCGGGCCATGCGGATCGCGTTCTCGTTCGCGTCGGCGCCGCCGTTGGTGAAGAAGACCTTCGAGAAGGGCTCCCCCGCCGCCCGCAGGATGCGCTGCGCCGCCTCGCCGCGGGCGCGGTTCGCGTGCGCGGGGTTCACGGTCGGCAGCAGCGCGGCCTGCCGCTGGATCGCCTCGACCACCCTCGGGTGCGTGTGCCCGATGTTGGTGTTCACCAGCTGGCTGGAGAAGTCGAGCAGCGTGCGCCCGTCGCCCAGCACGACCTCGCAGCCGTGCGCGCGCTCCACGTCCAGCGGGGCCAGCGCGCCCTGGGCGCTCCAGGAGTGGAAGACCGCGCGGTCCAGCTCCAGCGTGCGCCCGGCGTCGACCTCGTCCGTCATGGCCCCATCCTGCCGCTCGGGGACGGTGCCGCGTCCTCCTGCGAGCCCGCGGATGCGTGCTGCGGTCGAGCGGTCGTCGCGACCCTCTGGGATGCTCGGAGGGGGCGCCCCGCGCCCCGCGCCCCCGTCGCGAAGGAGTCGCCATGTCCCTGCTGATGCCGGAGGGCACCCGCCTGCTGCACATCGGGCCCGCGAAGACGGGCACGACGAGCCTGCAGAGCGGCTTCCACTTCAACCGCGACGCCCTGGAGCCGCACGGCGTGCACTACGCCGGCCGCGGCACGCAGCCCCGCGCCGCGGCCGGCGCCGTCGCGCTGGGCAAGCGCATCGCCGGTCACCGCTCGGGCGTGGAGGCCTGGCCGAAGCTGGTCGAGGAGGTGCAGGGCTCGACCGCGAAGCGGGTCGTGATCTCCAGCGAGACCTTCGCCCGCGCCGGCGACGCCGGGGCCAGGACGGTGGTCGACGCGTTCGGCGTGGACCGCACGCACGTGGTCATCACCATGCGCCCGCTCGTCGACATGCTCTCGTCGTCCTGGCAGCAGTTCGTGCAGACCGGGTCGGTGGAGCGCTACGAGGCCTGGCTGGACCGGATGCTGAACAGCCCGGACACCGTGAACGGGTCGCAGCCGGAGTTCTGGCGCAAGACCCGCATCGACGTGCTGGCCCGCCGCTGGGGCGCCCTGGTCGGCGCGCAGCACGTCACCGTCGTCTCGCTGGGCGGCGCGCCCCGCGACTTCGTCCTGCGCACCTTCGAGCGCTTCACCGGCCTGCCGGAGGGCGTGCTGGTGCCGGACCCGGCCAGCGACAACGTGTCGCTGGGCTTCGGCGTCGCCGAGACGGTGCGGCGGTTCAACGAGCTGGCGAAGCCGATGGAGGGGATGACCCCCGACCTGCAGGCGGCGCTGATCGAGTTCGGCGCCGTGAAGCACCTGCGCGGCGCGCGCGAGGCGCTGCAGGCGGACGCCCGCATCGACGTGCCGCAGTGGGCCGCCGACCGCGCCGCGCAGCTGACGCGCGAGATGAACGAGGGCCTGCGCGCCGCGGGCGTGAACGTCGTGGGGGACCTGGAGGCGCTGACCGTGCCGAGCCGGCAGCCCGTCCCCGCCGCGACCACCCCGGCGGACGTCAGCACCGAGGCCGGCGCGCAGCTGATGATCGGCGTGATGCTGGCCGCCGGCGACGGCGCGCTGCCGGTGCTGCCGCGCGACCAGCGGGAGGCGGCGCTGGCGGCCGTGGAGCGGCTGGGCACCAAGGACCTGGTCGTGGCGACGGGCCGTCGCATCGCCGACCGGGTGGCGCGGAAGGTGCGCCGCCGGCAGGGGTGACCCGGGCGGAGGCGGTCAGCGCAGGTGCAGCCGCCGCAGCACCGCGCCGGCCGTGCTCCGCAGCCGGCTGACCGGGCCGGCCGCCTCCACCCGCAGCAGCACGCGCCTCGCGTCGCCGACGCCGAGCAGGAACCGCCGTCCCGCGACGCGCACCTCGGTGCCCGCGACCAGGCCCCGCTCCTCGGGACGCACGACCAGCGGGTCCGACGGCGTCTTGCCGACGCCCCGCACCGCGACGATCACCGACCAGCGCCCCTCACGCAGCAGGGCGGGCGTGCCGGCCAGGTCGACCGTCGCGTCGATGTGCAGCACGCCGTCCTCGACCCGCTGCCGCACCGCGGCCTTCACGACCGTGCCGCTGCCGACGTGCCGCAGGCGCACCTCGGCGCGGGCGGAGGCGGGCACGCGCTGCATCCCCGCGACGTCGTCGCCGGCCGGGTAGCCGGCCGGCGGGTCGGCCAGCACGGGCGGCAGCGGCACGGTCGCGCGCTGGTCCGCGCTGAGCCGCAGCTCCAGCTGGTCGGTCAGCAGGTCGATGCGGGCCGCGGTCAGGCGGGGCCGCACCCGCACCGTGGCCTCCCACTCCGCGAAGGCCTGCAGGTCGTCCTGCCGCCCGTCCAACGCCAGTCGGCCCGCGACGCGGTCGTTCGCGCCGAGCAGGTCGATCTCGCCGACCGGGTAGTGCTGCGCCAGCAGGTCGTGCACGGCCTCGAAGAGCACCTCCCGGTCCTGCCCGCGGCCCAGCCACGCGGTGCCGCGCAGCCGGCCCAGCGCCTCCACGCGCAGCCAGCGGCGGCGCATCACCACGCGGGTCGCCTCGTCCGGCGCCTCCGCGTCGACCACGGCCACGCTCTCGGCCGCGTTCGCGAAGTAGCCCCGCCACTCCACCGGCCGGCGCGACGCGTTGCCGCCGTCGTCCCGGATGACGAAGTAGTAGATCGGGTGGTCGGCGTAGATGCTCACCCGGCGGGCCCGCAGGTAGGCCGTCGTCACGAACAGGTGGTCCTCGAGCCGGCGCCGCCCCTCCGGGAAGCGGATGCGCTGCTCGTCGAGGAAGGCCCTGCGGAACAGCTTCTGCGGCGTCAGGGTGCTCATCAGCAGCGCGGGGTCGTGCTGGGCGTCCACGACCGTGCGGGCGAAGACGGCCGTCGGCGCGGGCCGCCCCACCCCGACCACCTTGCCGAGCACCACGTCGGAGCCGTGCTCGATCGCGAAGTCGGTGAGGCGCTGCAGCGCGTCCGGGTCCAGCCGGTCGTCGTGGTCGCTGAGGAAGACGAAGTCGCCCCGGGCGGCGTCGATGCCGATGTTGCGCGGACGGCCGGGCCAGCCGGAGTTCGGGGTGTGGATCACGCGCATGTTCGGGGCCTCGGCGGCCACCCGGTCGAGCAGCGCGGGCGTGCCGTCGTCCGACCCGTCGTCGACGAAGACCACCTCGAACTCGGCCGGGTCCAGGGTCTGCTCCCGCAGCGAGTCGACGAGGTCGCGGATGTAGGGACCCGGGTTGTAGACGGGGACCACGACGCTGACCCTCATCGCTGCCGCCCTCCCCCGCCCTGGACGGCCGGTTCCCCGCGCGAGTATTCCAACGATCGGCTGCGCCGGGGGCTGGCAGCCGACGGCCGGGGCGGTCTTCCTAGGCTGAAGGGATGCACGCGCGGCGCATCACGGTCCTGGCAGGCGGAGTCGGCGGGGCGCGGTTCGTGCGCGGGCTGCGGAGCCTGGTGGCGGAGTCGGCGCCCGACGCGGAGGTCACGGTCGTGGTGAACACCGGCGACGACGTGTGGCTCACGGGGGTGCGCGTGACGCCCGACCTGGACTCCATGCTCTACACGCTGGCCGGGGTGGGCGACGAGCAGCGCGGCTGGGGCCGCAGGGACGAGTCGGAGCGCGTGGGCGCCGAGCTGCAGGCGTGGGGCGTCGGCTGGCCGTGGTTCACCCTGGGCGACCTGGACCTCGGCACGTGCCTCGCCCGCACGTCCATGCTGCGGGACGGCCTGCCCCTGTCGGCGGTCGTCGAGCGGCTCAGCCGGCGGTGGCCGCTGGGGGTGCGCCTGCTGCCCGCGACGGACCAGGAGGTGGAGACCTGGGTCGCGGTGGAGGAGGACGGCGAGCGCCGCGAGCTGCACTTCGAGGAGTGGTGGGTGCGGACGCGCGCGTCGCTGCCGGCGCTGGCCTTCACGCAGCGCGGGGTCGAGTCGGCGGTGCCGGCGCCCGGCGTGGTCGAGGCGGTCGAGCAGGCGGACGTCGTGCTGGTCGCCCCCTCCAACCCGGTCGTCTCGATCGGCACGGTGCTCGGGATCCCCGGGATCCGGGAGGCGCTGGCCGCGACGTCCGCGCCCGTGATCGGCCTCGCCCCCGTGATCCGCGGCGCCGCCCTGCGCGGCATGGCGGGCGCGTGCCTGACCGCGATCGGGGTCGAGACCGATGCGGCGGCGATCGCGC
The DNA here is from genome assembly GCA_022701925.1 of Microbacteriaceae bacterium. GTDB lineage: Bacteria > Actinomycetota > Actinomycetes > Actinomycetales > Microbacteriaceae > Amnibacterium. The sequence continues at coordinate 5,487 of JAKONM010000263.1, read as the reverse complement.
TGCACTACGGCGCGCGGTCGGCGGGCGGCCTGCTGGACGGCTGGCTGGTCGACGACGCGGACGCCGACGGCCTGCCCGCCCTGCAGGCGGCGGGCATCCGCGCCCGCGCCGTGCCGCTGCGGATGACCGACGACGACCGCACCGCGGCGATGGCCCGGGCGGCGCTGGAGCTGGCCGCCGGCTGACGGCGCGCGGGTCGCTCACCGGCCTCCCAGAGCGCACCGTCAGGATGCGCCCATGGACAACGTCTTGGGCGCGGTGCTGGGCATCGTGCTGCTGCTCGCGAGCATCGCGTGCTTCCCGATCGCCTTCGCCCTGGGCGGCGCCTGGCTGCCGATCCTCTTCCTGCTGGGGATCCTGCTGCTGTCGGCGACGCTGCCCCTGCCGGTGTTCCTGCTCGAGCGCCTGGAGGGCGTGCGCGACCGCTGATCCCCTGCCGCCGGTGATCCGGCGGGCGCAGCGGGACGACGTAGGGTCGGCGGCGAGTCGATCCGCGGTGCCTGGACTTGGGCGCACGCCACGCCGCCGAGCGTGGGTCCGTCGCCCAGCCCGTCCGGAGGCCCTCGCGTGACCGTCACCGACCCGTTCGTCCCGACCGCCTCGGCCCTGCGCCGTGCCCTGCGCCGCGCGCACGACGGCGTGACCCTCGACGCCCTCGAGGCGGAGACGCTGCTGCACTGCCGCGGCGACGACCTCGACCGCCTGCTCGAGGCCGCGGGGCGGGTGCGCGACGCGGGCCTCGAGCGCACCGGCCGGCCCGGGGTGATCACGTACTCCCGCAAGGTCTTCATCCCCGTCACGCACCTGTGCCGCGACCGGTGCCACTACTGCGCGTTCGTCCAGACGCCCGGGCGGCTCGCGAAGGCCGGGAAGCCGCCGTTCATGAGCCCCGACCAGATCCTGGAGGTCGCGCGGCAGGGCGCGGCGCTGGGCTGCAAGGAGGCGCTGTTCACGCTCGGCGACCGCCCGGAGGACCGCTGGCCGGTCGCCCGGGAGTGGCTCGACGCGCACGGCTACGACTCGACGGTCGACTACCTGCGGGCGATGGCGATCCGGGTGCTGGAGGAGACCGGGCTGCTGGTGCACATGAACCCCGGCGTGCTCACGTGGGAGGAGATCCAGCGCCTGAAGCCGGTCGCCCCGTCGATGGGCATGATGCTGGAGACCACTTCCCGCCGCCTGTTCGAGGAGCGCGGGCAGGCGCACTTCGGCTCCCCCGACAAGGACCCCGCGGTGCGGCTGCGGGTGCTGGAGGACGCCGGCCGCTCCTCCGTGCCGTTCACCACCGGCGTGCTGCTGGGCATCGGCGAGACGTGGGCCGAGCGGGTCGAGGCGGTGTTCGCGATCCGCTCGGCCGCCCGCCGCTACGGCCACGTGCAGGAGGTGATCGTGCAGAACTTCCGCGCCAAGGACGCCACCGCGATGATGCGCACGAGCGACCTGGCCGCGCACGAGTACGCGGCCGCGGTGGCGGTGACCCGCCTGGTGCTGGGCCCCGGCGCGCGGGTGCAGGCGCCGCCGAACCTCACCGACCCGCACGAGCTGTCGCTGCTGATCCGGGCCGGCATCGACGACTGGGGCGGCGTCTCGCCGCTGACGCCCGACCACGTGAACCCGGAGCGGCCCTGGCCCGAGATCGAGCGGCTGGCCGAGGTCACCGCCGAGGGCGGGTACGCGCTGCGCGAGCGGCTGACCGCGCACCCGCACTTCGTGCGCGCCGGCGAGCCCTGGATCGACCCGCGGGTGCTGCCGCACGTGCGCGCCCTCGTGGACGAGCACGGCCTCGCGGTCGAGGGGATGCGGCCCGTCGGGCGGCCCTGGCAGGAGCCCGACCACGACTGGGCGGCGTCGTCGTCGGGCCGGGTGGACCTGCACGTCGACATCGACGTCGACGGCCGGGCGGCCGACCGGCGCAGCGACTTCGAGGACGTCTACGGCGACTGGCAGGCGCTGCGCGAGGAGGTCGACGCGGCCGGCACGGGGGCGCGGTCGCAGCGCGGCTCGGCGGCCTCCGGGCGCGCGACGGCGGCCTCCTCCCCCGCAGTGCGCGCGGCGCTCGCCCGCGCCGCGGAGGATCCAGCGGGCCTGACCGACGCCCAGTACCTGACGCTGCTGGAGGCGGACGGCGACGACCTGGACGCCCTCGCGGCGCTGGCGGACGACGTGCGCCGCGCCGCGGTGGGCGACGAGGTCGGCTACGTCGTGAACCGGAACATCAACTTCACGAACGTCTGCTACACCGGCTGCCGGTTCTGCGCCTTCGCCCAGCGCCGCACCGATGCGGACGCCTACACGCTGTCGATGCAGCAGGTCGGCGACCGCGTCGACGAGGCCTGGGCGCTCGGCGCCACCGAGATCTGCATGCAGGGCGGCATCCACCCCGATCTGCCCGGCACGGCGTACTTCGACCTGGCGCGCGAGGTGAAGGGGCGGCGGCCGGACATCCACCTGCACGCCTTCAGCCACATGGAGGTGGTGAACGGCGCCGCCCGCACCGGGCTGTCGTTCCGCGACTTCCTGGCCGAGGCGCAAACGGCCGGGCTCGACTCCATCCCCGGCACGGCCGCCGAGATCCTGGACGACGACGTGCGATGGGTGCTGACGAAGGGCAAGCTTCCCGCCGCCACCTGGCTCGACGTGGTGCGGACGGCCCACGGCCTCGGCATCCGCTCGAGCTCCACGATGATGTACGGCCACGTCGACACCCCGGCCCACTGGGTCGGGCACCTGCGCACCCTCGCGCGGCTGCAGGACGAGACCGGCGGGTTCACCGAGTTCGTGCTGCTGCCGTTCATCCACGCCAACTCGCCCGTGTACCTGGCCGGGGTGGCCCGACCCGGCCCCACGCGGCAGGAGAACCGGGCGGTCCACGCCGTGTCGCGGCTGCTGCTGCACGGGCGCATCGACCACGTGCAGACCTCGTGGGTGAAGCTGGGCGACGACGGCACCCGCGCGATGCTGCAGGGCGGCGCCGACGACGTCGGCGGCACGCTGATGGAGGAGACGATCAGCCGCATGGCGGGCGCCGACAACGGGTCGGAGAAGACCTCCGCCGACCTGCGCCGGCTCGCCCGCTCCATCGGCCGCACGCCGGTGCAGCGCACCACGCTGTACGGGCGGCCCTCCGCCGAGCGGCTGCGGGTCGCCGAGCAGCACGCCGAGCAGGGCTACGCCGCCACCGGCCGCCGCCTGCGCCTGACGCCCGTGCAGGTCGCCGCGGGCGCCTGACCGCATTCCGCGCCGATCAGGAGATCCGGCCGCCCCGGCCGCGGACTCCGGCCGTGCCGTTCGCCCGCGCACGACCGCCCTGCACCGTCACGGGGCGCCGCGCGCGCAGAACTCCTGATCGGCGGGGGATCAGGCGGTCGTGAAGGAGGCGGTGCGGGAGGCCGTCGAGTCGCCGCCGATCCAGACGTCGAAGCGCGAGGCCTCGACGACGGACCCCCTCGCCGCCGCGCTCCAGTACCGACGGGCGGCCGCATCGACGGTGAAGGCCACCGTGCGGGTCTCCCCCGCGGCCAGCTCGATCCGCTCGAACCCCTTCAGCTGCCGGGCGGGGCGGGCGGCGGAGCCGAAGCGCTGGTGCAGGTACAGCTGCACCACCTCGACGCCGGCGCGGTCGCCGGTGTTGGTCACGTCGACGCTCGCCACGACGGCCTCGTCGACGCCGGCCTCGGTGCGGTCCAGCCGCACCTCCCCGTACTCGAAGGTCGTGTAGCCGAGCCCGTGGCCGAAGGGGAACAGCGGGGTGCTCTCCTCGTCCCAGTAGCGGCGGCCCTGGTTCTGCGGCTCGAACGACGTGGTGTGCGAGTGGATCATCGGCACCTGCCCGACGGTGCGCGGCCAGGTGAACGGCAGCTTCCCGCCCGGGGCGGCGTCGCCGAACAGCAGGTTCGCCACGGCCTCGCCGCCGCGGGTGCCGGGGTACCAGACCTGCAGGATCGCGGGCACCTGCTGCGCGGCCCAGCGCAGGTCGAGCGGACGGCCGCTCATCAGCACCAGGACCACCGGTGTGCCCGTCGCGGCCACCGCCTGCAGCAGCTCCAGCTGGCGGCCGGGCAGCTCGAGCGTCGAGCGGGAGGCGTTCTCGCCGATCTGGTTCTGCCACTCCCCCAGCACGACCACCGCGACCTCGGCACCGGCCGCGACCTCGACGGCGCGGTCGAACTCCTGCTGCGCGTCGAAGCCCTCGGGGTCGGCGGGCACGTTGCCGGGGAAGGCGTCGAAGATCGACGGGAAGGCGCGCGGCACCACCCCGTAGCCGGGCGCGTGCTCCACCCGGACGCCGTCGCCCGCGCGGCTGCGCAGGCCGTCGAGCAGGGTCACCGTCTCGTCCAGGTCGAAGTCGAAGATCCAGGGGCCCAGCACGTCGCGCCGCGAGTCCGCGAGCGCGCCGATCACGGCGATCGACGAGGTGCCGGCGTCCAGCGGAAGTGCGCCGCCCTCGTTGCGCAGCAGCACGGCGGAGCGCTCGGCCGCGTCCCGCGCCACCTCGCGGTGCGCCGGGTCGGCCAGCACGCGCGCCGCCGCCTCCTCGTCGACGTAGGGGTCGTCCAGCAGCCCCATCGTCGCCTTCGCGGTCAGCACGCGGCGCACCGCCTCGTCCAGGGCCTTCTCCGGCAGCGCGCCGTCGCGCACCGCCTGCGGCAGGCTGCTGAAGGCCGGCCCGGTGATCACCATCTCCATGTCCATGCCCGCCGTCAGCGCCCGCACGGCGGAGTCGGCGTCGTCGGCGGTGAACCGGTGGGTGGACAGGTTCTTCACCGCGTTCGCGTCGCTGACGACGAACCCGTCGAAGCCCCACGCGCCGCGCAGCACCTGCGCCATCAGCCACTCGTTCGCGGCCGCGGGCACGCCGTTCAGCGGCATGTAGGCGGTCATGACGTTGCCCGCCCCCGCCTCGACGGCGGCCCGGAAGGGCTCCAGGTAGACGTTCCACAGCTGCTCGTCCGACAGGTCGACCTCGTCGTAGTCGCGGCCGCCGATCGCGGCGCCGTAGCCCGCGAAGTGCTTGGGACCCGCGATGATGCGGCCCTCCTCGCCGATCGCGGAGCCCTGGAACCCGCGCACCTGCGCCGCGGCGACCGCGGCGCCCAGGAAGGGGTCCTCGCCGGCGCCCTCGACCATGCGGCCCCAGCGCGGGTCCCGGGCGATGTCGACGTCGGGCGCGAAGGCCCAGTGGATGCCGACGGCCCGCGCCTCGCGCGCCGCCACCTCCTGGCCGCGTCGCACGGCCTCCAGGTCCCAGGACGCCGCCATCGCGATCGGCACCGGCAGCACGGTGCGCAGCCCGTGGATCACGTCGAAGCCGAACAGCGCGGGCACGCCCAGCCGGTTGCCCTCCACGACCAGGCGCTGCAGGCGGTTGATCTCGGCCGGCTGCGTCTGGAACAGCAGCGAGCCCACGCCGCTGGCCCGCATGGCGGCCTCGACCTCCGCGGGCTGGTCCTCGGCGGCGGCGCCCTCGACCTGGCGGGTGAAGTAGAA
>JAKONM010000273.1 GCA_022701925.1 Microbacteriaceae bacterium | reverse complement strand
GGTGCCCGTGTTCTGCACCTGCACGTCGACGTCCAGGTCGCGGCCCCGGCCGACCAGGCCGCCGTCCCGGGGGGCCACCACCAGCCGCGCCCGCGCCTCGCCGGCGACCGCGCGGGGCGCCGCGGCGGCGGGCGCGACCGCGGCCGTGCCGACGAGCGCCGCGGTCGCGAGCAGTGCCGCGAGGACCCGGCGCGCCCTCACCGCGGGTGCGGGGACCGGTGTCCCGCGCTCCCCGTCATGGCGGCGAGTCTAGGGAGGACCCCCTCGCGCGGGGGGTCGGCGCGCGGCATCCATAGGCTGTCCGCATGCATCCGGTCGCGGCCGCGGTCCCCCGGCTGGCCGCTCTCGCCGAGCGCGAGTCCGTGCGCCGCATCGCCGCCGCGTTCGAGGCGGCGGGGCACGAGCTGGCCCTCGTCGGCGGCCCGGTGCGCGACGCGGTGCTCGATCGGCGCGTGAGCGACCTGGACCTGACCACGTCCGCACGACCCGACGAGACCCTCCGGATCCTGAAGCCGATCGCAGGCCAGACCTGGGACGTGGGGCGCGCCTTCGGCACGATCGCGGCGAGGGTCGCGGGCGAGACCGTCGAGGTGACGACCTACCGCAGCGACGTCTACATCCCGTCGAGCCGCAAGCCGGAGGTGCGGTTCGGCGACACCCTGGACGGCGACCTGCAGCGCCGCGACTTCACCGCGAACGCCATCGCCGTGCGCCTGCCCTCCCTGGCGATCGTGGACCCCGCGGGCGGCATCGAGGCGATCCTGCAGCGCCGCCTGACCACGCCCTCACCCGCGGTCGAGTCGTTCGACGAGGACCCGCTGCGCATGCTGCGCGCGGCACGCTTCACCTCGCAGCTGGGCTTCGCGCTGGACGAGGAGGGCGTGGCGGCGATGCGCGCCCTGACGGACCGCATCGACGTGGTCAGCGCCGAGCGCGTCCGGGACGAGCTGGTGAAGCTGCTGTCCACCGACGACCCCGTGCCGGGGCTGGAGCTGCTGGTCGACACGGGCCTGGCCGCCCGCGTGCTGCCCGAGCTGCCCGCCCTCGAGCTGACGAGCGACGGCGCCCACCGCCACAAGGACGTCTACCGGCACAGCCTCACGGTGCTGCAGCAGGCGATCGCGCTGGAGCACCGGCGGCACCCGGGCGAGGAGCCCGACGTGGTGCTGCGCACGGCCGCGCTGCTGCACGACATCGGCAAGCCGGCGACGCGGCGGTTCGAAGCGGGCGGCACCGTCACGTTCCACCACCACGACGTCGTCGGCGCGAAGATGGCGAGGAAGCGGCTGAAGGCGCTGCGCTGGCCGAACAGCCAGGTGGACGACGTCGCCATGCTCATCGAGCTGCACCAGCGCTTCTGCGGCTACGGCGACGCCGCCTGGACGGACAGCGCGGTGCGGCGGTACGTGAAGGACGCGGGCCCGCAGCTGGAGCGGCTGCACATGCTGACCCGCGCAGACGTGACGACGCGCAACGAGCGCAAGGCGCGCCGGCTGTCGCGCACGTACGACGAGCTGGAGGAGCGGATCGCGCAGCTGGCCGACCAGGAGCAGCTGGACGCCATGCGGCCCGACCTCGACGGGCAGGCGATCATGGCCGAGCTGGGCCTGAAGCCCGGCCCCGACGTCGGCGCCGCCTACCGCTTCCTGCTCGAGCTGCGCATCGAGGAGGGACCGCTGGGACCCGAGGAGGCCGCCTCCCGCCTGCACGCCTGGTGGGCGACGCGGCAGTAGCGGCACCCTGCGCAACCCCCGTGCAGCCGGTCCTCCCGGCGCCCCGCGTGCCATCCTGTGACCGGCCCGCGTCAGGGCCTCCGGACGATGGACGCCGTACCCGGTCAGCGACAAGACGGCTCTCGCGGAGGTCCCTCGTGTCCTGGTTCCTGCTCATCCTCTCCGGCGTGCTCGAAGCCGTCTGGGCGACGGCGCTCGGCCGCTCCGAGGGGTTCACGCGGCCGGTGCCCTCCGTCGTCTTCGCCGTCGCGCTGGTCGCGAGCATGATCGGCCTCGCGCTCGCCGTGCGCGACCTGCCCGTGGGCACCGCCTACGCGGTCTGGGTGGGCGTCGGCGCGGTGCTCACCGTGCTGGTCGCGGTCGTCACCGGCGCGGAGGCGCTGACGCTCGCGAAGACCGCCTGCCTGCTGCTGATCGTCGCCGGCGCCGTCGGCCTGAAGGCCCTCCACTGACGCGACTCGCCCGGGCGCCCGGTCTCGGCTACGATGTCGCGGTTGCCTTCGGCGGCTTCAGCCTGCCGTCGGCGACGTTCACACCCTCCTGCCACGGATCGTCCGTGGCCGTTCAGACCAGAGGAGGTGGGGTAGTGACGCAGAAGTACGAGCTCATGGTCATCCTGGACCCGAGCATCGACGAGCGGACCGTCGCGCCCAGTCTCGACCGGTTCCTCGGTGTCATCCGCAACGACGGTGGCACCGTCGAGAGCGTCGACATCTGGGGCCGTCGTCGGCTGGCGTACGAGATCGACAAGCACACCGAGGGCATCTACGCGGTGGTCAACCTGACCGCGACGAGCGCCACGACGCAGGAGCTGGACCGCCAGCTGGGCCTCTCCGAGGCCGTGCTGCGCACCAAGGTGCTGCGCGCCGACGAGGTCAGCGCCTCCATCGGCAAGCCCAACGACAACGCCGGCGAGCCGCGTCCCGAGCGCTCCGAGCGCCCGGACCGTCCCGGTCGCGGCGGGCCCCGCCCGCCCCGCACCCCCAGGGCGTAGGCCGTGGCCGGCGAGACCATCATCACGGTCGTCGGGAACCTCACGAGCGACCCCGAGCTGCGCTACACGCAGAACGGGCTGGCCGTGGCGAACTTCACGATCGCCTCGACGCCGCGCACCTTCGACCGCCAGAGCAACGAGTTCAAGGACGGCGAGGCGCTGTTCCTCCGGGCCAGCGTCTGGCGCGACTTCGCCGAGCACGTCGCCGGATCGCTGACGAAGGGCTCCCGCGTCGTCGCGACCGGGCGCCTGAAGCAGCGCTCCTACGAGACGAAGGAGGGCGAGAAGCGCACCTCCATCGAGCTCGAGGTCGATGAGATCGGCCCCTCGCTGCGCTACGCGACCGCACAGGTCACCCGCTCCTCCGGGGGCGGCGGCGGTGCGGGCGGCGGCGGAGGCCGCGGTCAGGTCGGCGGCGGTGGAGGCGGCGGCGGCGGTCGTCCCCAGCAGAGCCGGCAGGACGACCCGTGGGGCGCCCCCGGCGCCTCGGGCGGTTCCGGCGGCGGCAGCTCCTCCGGCGGCAACGACGGGTGGAGCACGCCCGGCGCGTACGACGACGAGACGCCGTTCTGAGTGCATGGCTGCAGATCCGCGAGCGGATCTGCAGCGGTGCCGTACCGCAGCGCTGAACGCGCTGCGGCTGACGGCCCGCGGGGGGCTTCGCCTTCGGCGTCAGCCCGCGCAACGGCTCTTCGGTCGTCTTCCTCTCTCTCAACTTCTTCAGGAAAGGCAGTGACATGCCAGGCAAGTCCCGCGGCGACAGCCGCAAGCCGCGCGTCAAGGGCGGCAAGCCCCTCGCTCCGGCGAAGCGCATCAAGGTCGGGGTGATCGACTACAAGGACGTCGCCACCCTGCGCAAGTTCATCTCGGAGCGCGGCAA
>JAKONM010000272.1 GCA_022701925.1 Microbacteriaceae bacterium | reverse complement strand
TGCCCGACGCCCGCCTGACGCCCGAGCTCCGGGCGCTGAAGGCCGACCCGGCCTATGCCCGCCTCAACGTGCTCCTGCGCGTCGGCGACACGGACGGCGACGGCGTCATCGACCGGCTCCATACGCTCGGCGGACGCGGCATCTCGATCTTCCGCCAGAACGAGGACGGCACGATCACCAAGGTGCGCGAGACCGGCGGCGAGTTCGAGACGATCCTCGCGCAGCTCGCGCCCGCGCGCTTCAACAACGATCAGGTCGTGGCCGATACGCCCGACGACCGCTCCGACAACAAGGGCCCCGAGCCCGAGGGCGTCACGATCGGGACCGTCGATGGCCGGACCTACGCCTTCGTCGGCCTAGAGCGGCAGAGCGGCGTCATCGTCTACGACGTCACCGATCCGGCCAACGCGGCCTTCGTCTCCTACGTACCGCCCCTGCCCGGCGCGACCACCGATCTCGGCCCGGAGGTGCTCACCTTCATCGCGGCCGACCGCAATCCCACCGGCACCGCGCTGCTCGTCAGCGCCAACGAGGTCGCCAACGGCGGCGCCGTCCTTTACGCCGCCCTGCCGCAGGGCTTCACCCAGGAGATCCGGTTCGCGGCCGATTCCCTCGTCGTGAGCCGGCCTGAGGGCGATGCCGGCGGGACCGTGTTCCGCTTCACCGTCGAGCGCACCAACGGCACGCTGGGCGCCCTCGCCTTCACCGCCGACTTGGCCGGTACAGGCACGGCCCCCGCCTCCGGCTCGGACCTCGCCGGGTCGCCCGCGCTTCCCCTGACGATCACGGGCACCATCCCGGCGGGCCGGTCCTCCACGGTGGTCAGCGTCACAGTCCAGGGGGACGCCGTTCCGGAGGCCGACGAGACCTTCTCGCTCACCCTGCGCGGCGCCGCGTCGAGCCAGTCCGGCGTCGCTGCCGCCGTCAGCCCCACGGCGGGCACCGCCACGGGCACCATCGTCAACGACGACGCGACCCCGATCTCGGTCGTGCAGGGGGAGGGCGCGGCGAGCCCGCTGGTCGGGCAGACCGTCACGGTCGAGGCGATCGTGGTCGGCGACTTCCAGAACGGCGACGGCGACGCGCGGCGCAACCTCGGCGGCTTCTACCTGCAGGAGGAGGCCGCCGACCGGGACGGCAACCCCCTCACCTCCGAGGGCGTGTTCGTGTTCGAGGGCGGCGGCAGCCGCCTCGTGGACGTGGCGCTGGGCGATCGGGTCCGCCTCACCGGCACCGTCGTGGAGTTCAACGGCGAGACCCAGATCCGGGTGACCGACGCCGCGCGTGTCCAGGTGGTGCAGGCCGGCGCGCTGAGCGCGGCCGAGGTCGGGGCCTCGGCGACCGTGGTCGAGCTGCCGGCCGCCGGCGTCGTCGGCACCGGTGCGGGCGCCCAGCCCGACCTGGAGCGCTTCGAGGGCATGCTCGTGCGCTTCGCGCAGACGCTGACCGTCTCCGAGCAGTTCAACCTCGACCGCTTCAACGAGATCCGCCTCTCCGCCGAGGGCCGCCCGGAGACCTTCACCAACGCGTTCGAGCCGAGCCGGGAGGGCTTCGCCGCCTACCTCGCCCAGACGGCGGCGCGCACGATCACCTACGACGACGGGCTCAACGCCCAGAACCAGCCGATCCCGTTCCTCGACGGCTTCGGGCCGGTCTACGACACCGCCACCGCGCCCCGGATGGGCGACACCGTGAGCGATCTCACCGGCACGCTCGGCTTCGGCCCGACGGGCGCCTACCGGGTGCGCGCCGTCGCGGACGGCGACAACACCTTCGTGTCCGCCAACCCGCGTCCCGCCGCCCCCGACGACACCGGCGGCACGCTGACCGTCGGCAGCTTCAACGTCCTGAACTACTTCACCACCCTCAACGCGTCGGGCGCCCGCACCGCGATCGGGCTCGCCCCGCGCGGCGCCAACTCGGACGCGGAACTCGCGCGCCAGACCGAGAAGCTCGTCACCACCATCCTCGCCACGGGCGCCGACGTCCTCGGGCTCACCGAGATCGAGAACCAGTTCCGGCCTGGCGACCCCGGAAACGCGCTGGAATACCTCGTCGGCCAGCTCAACCTGCGCGCGGGGGCGGGCACCTACGCCTACGTCGATCCGGGCGCCGAACTCGACCGGGGCCAGTTCCTCGGCGTCGACGCCATCGCCAACGCCTTCCTGTACAAGCCGAGCCGGGTCGGCGTGGCGATGAACACCACCATCGCCGCGCTCGACGACGCCGACGTCGCGCAGTTCAACCCGGCGCTGCTGCAACAGAGCACGACGGGGGGCATCTTCGACGGGGCCAACGCCAGCCGCGTCGCGCTCGCGGTGACCTTCAACGAGATCGCCACGGGCGAGGCGTTCACGGCGGTCATCAATCACTTCAAGTCGAAGGGCGGCGCGGGCACCGGCGCCGATGCCGACCAGCTCGACGGACAGGGCGCGTGGCAGGGGCAGCGCGAACTGGCCGCCACCGCGCTGAGCCAGTGGGTCGCCTCGCGCCCGACCGGCACGCAGGACAGCGACGTCCTGCTGCTCGGCGACTTCAACGCCTACACCAAGGAGGACGCCCTCGACGTCCTCAAGGCGGGCGGCTTCACCAACCTCGCCGAGGACCGGACCCCCGGCTCCTACTCCTACG
>JAKONM010000238.1 GCA_022701925.1 Microbacteriaceae bacterium | reverse complement strand
AGGTGGCGCGATAATTTGAACGGCTCTTCCGCCACTTCGGCGTGTCGAGGTCAATGGGAGCCCGAATCAAGCCGTGACGCAACTAAAGAAACCGGACGTTCCGCAATGCGCCCATATCAGCCATCGGGCACGTCTTCGGTTGAACACAGAAGCGGACGTGTCAGCGGACGACAACCGAGGTCGCGTCGACGATCTGCTCCAAGACGTAGTGGTGTTCGACCTTGGGCAGGTCGCCGACGACGACCCAGCTAAGCCCGATCAGGAATGCCGCGAAGAATAGGGCGACGAGCTACAAGCGGCGTTGATTTAGAGCTTGGAAAGACGTTTGCCGGTGGCCGAACGATCAGATCCCTGTATGCGCCGCTGACAGGTGCACGCGGGCACGAGCGGCCGCGAGGTAGCGTCCGACCAGCGCGGCGAAGGCGTCGGGCTTGAGGCCGCGCGCGCCCAGAGACTGCACGCTGACGTGACGTCGCCGTCGGCTCACTCCGACCTGCGAGAACAGGCGCTTGGTCCTCGGCAACGTGGCGTCCGGCGTGAGCGCCAGCGTCAGGGTGAGCCGCTTGCCATGCATGACCTGGAAGTCCGCCACATCCTGCCACGCGACCGCACCGTCGAGTAGCGGCGAGCGCAGCACGTCCGGCGTCAGCACCAACAGCGGCGTCCGGCCGCGTCGATGGACGAGAGCGGCGTAGATCCCTGCCCCAGCGACACCCGCCGCGGCAACGGCGGCGAGGATCTGCTGCGCCAGCGCATCGTGCGCGACGCCAAGGGCGCGGGGGTACAGAAGCAAGGCAGCGCCGGCGCCGGCGAAGAGGAGCGCTAGGACGCCCATCGTCCAGACCATCGGCGCACCGTTCTCGTGCACCACCGTCTCCTCGACCGGCACTGCCGCTGCGGTCTCCTCTAGGTATACCCGCTCGGCAGCTCGGTGCTCCCGTGCCCCGGTGAGGTAGTCCGTGCTGAGCCAGCGGCACAGACCGGTCCAGTCCGCGACCAGGGCGGCCGGCCAGGCGCGGTCCCCTACGGTGAGCGGCCGGGCGGCGCGGGCGAACAGCTCGGCGTCGAGCGGCACGCCGAGCGCCGCGATACGCTGCCGATCGGGCGGGTGGGTGTCGGTGGGATGCGCCTGACGGTCGTCGAGGTGCGCCCCCGGGTCGGGGAAGCCGGCAGCGGGGATTGCGTCGAGTACGCCCGCGACAAGATCGTCGGGCGCTGCGTCGGGCTCGCCGTAGGCGGATGCGAGCGTCTCGCCCACCACCGGGCCGAGGACGCCGACACGCAGCAGGGCGGAGGCTGCGGGCGGTGCTCCAGAGACCCGGGCACCGCGCCGGTCGGCCTCGAACTCACGCGCCCGGCTCCAACGCGCCACCGCCGCGTCGAAGATGCCGAAGCTGCGATGGCCGACATAGGCGGCTGGGCGAGTGAGTAGGCCTCCGGGGCCGACATTGCCCAGCGCGGTCAGCGCGCGATGTAGGCCGGCATAGATCGGGGTGAAGCGCCGGCTGTAGGCGGTGTCTTCGCCCGCAAAGTGCGCGAGTTCGTGCCCGATCACCGCGGAAAGCTCGCGCCCGTCAAGCACGCCGAGATAGGGGGCTGGTAGGTACAGCGTGCGCCCAGTCAGCGTCCGCGCGTCTGGACTCAGGCGCACGGCGGACTCTGTGACGAAGAAGCCACCGGTCAAGCCGACGACCACCGCGTCGGGAACCAGCGCGTCCCCGCGCCCGGCGAGCTCGCGCACGAAGCGCCACAGACCCGGTGCATCGGCCTCGTCGAGGACGCGGCCGCGTACGTCGATGGGCTCGGGGGTGAACAGCGCGCACACCCCGCGCAGGCCGCGTACCGCCGCGACCGCGGCCCAGGCCGCCAAGGCGGCGATGACCAGCGCGCCGAGCAGCAGCTTGACTTCGCCAGCCGAGAACCGCCGAGTGAACCACAGCCCGGTGGCCTCGAACAGCGCGGCCGCGAGCACCGCGAGGCTCAAGCCCACGATCTGCAGTCCAAGCAGCACCGGCAGCACGCGGCGCACGAGGCCAAAACTGGTGAGCAGGGCGTCGCGTGAACGCCGCGCCCACAGGCCCGCGGCTCCGCCTCCGGCCAGCGCGACGAGACCGGCCAGCAGTGCGAGCAGCGCGCCGCCGAGCGTCGCGTACGGCACCCACGCGCGAACCCGGGCCAGCGGCAGGTCGCGTGTGACCACGGCCAGCGCCTCCTGAGCTTTGTCGGCGGCCAATGCCGCCCCGTAGGCGGTGCGCCCGCCTTCGAAACGGACTGAGGCGTAGGGATCTGTCGCCGCCAGCAGCCGCAGCTGGACGACGGAGACCGGCAGCTCAACTTGGCGGCGCGTATAGCTCTCGGCGCTCGCTAGCCCGCGCTCGACCTCCCAAGCCCCAAGCCCGCCGAGCAATGCCGGAACGCCGACGACCCAGGCGACGAGCCAGACGACGGGTGGAAGCCGGCGACTGCCGCGGCGGTCCTGATGAAGCGGCATGATCATCTGCCCCTCGGCGATCGATTGTCGGTGGCTGTCAGCCTGCGCTGTGCCAGCGTCAGTCAGCCCGGCCGCACCCTATCCTCGTACCGCTGACAAGATTCGAGATCTCGCACCGAGCGGTTGTAGGCGTCGTTGAACAGCCGCGCCGGCTGACTCGGGTCACCTTTCGCCTTGATGTCCCGGGCGACGTCGCGGCCGTGACCGATCACGCTCGCCACCGTGTCCGCGTATCCGGTGCACGACGAATTCGCTTTTGGGTTCATGCCGTCGAACGTCACCCCGAGCTGTCGATTCGCGGTCGACACGTCGCTGAGAGCGGCCAGGAACGGGGTGGTATCCGACCTTGGCGCCAGGGCCTCGAAGCGCTGCACTGCCCGGCGTAGCGCCAAGCTGGTGGCGAGCAGTCGGCGTGCTGGGGCGTCCTCCGCCAGCGACGCCATCCGCCGCTCGTCCCTGGCGAGCTCGCGCTCGAACAGGGCGGTGCCGAAGGCGTCCATCGCCTTAGCGGCGGCTTCGACCTTGGGCACGAGAATCGGATGCTGCTCGCGGGCGAACTTGTAGCCGTCCTCCTTGAACTCTCGCGTGGTCTGATAGCGGGTCAGCGCCTTCAGTACCGGGTTGAGCTCGCGCAACGCTGCGAGCAGCCGGGTGGCCTGGGAGTCGACCTCGGGAATGGTCCCCGGCAGGGCGGTCGCCTTGTCCAGTTCGTCGATCACCCCGTCGAAGTCGAC
>JAKONM010000236.1 GCA_022701925.1 Microbacteriaceae bacterium | reverse complement strand
CGCTCACCGTGCTGCCTTGCTGGACGGCTCCGCTGTCATGGGTGGATCCTCCCCGAGGCGCCGCGGGCCCGTGCCAGCAGTGCGCGCCGTTGCGACGCGGGCAACGCGCTGGAGGCCTGTCGCAGGTGCTCCAGCAGCTGCGCTCGTCCGGGCGCGGACGGGGAGCGGAAGACCGCCGCGGCGCGCAGCGCACTCGTCAGGGGGCGCAGGTGCGCGGGCAGCGCGGCTCCGTAGCTCTCGTCGAGCAGGGGATCCGGGGTGGCGGCGGACCAGCTCTGCGTGGCCTGGCCGGCGTGGCGGCGATAGGCGAGCACGGGGGTCCGCAGCTTGCGCAGGCGCGCGCCGCCGGCGACCGCTCGCAGCCACAGGTCGTAGTCCTCGACCGCGGTGGAGCGATAGCCGCCCGCTGCCGTGATCGCGCTGCGCGCCCCGACCATCGTCGGATGCGCGAAGGGGTTTTCGACGAGCAGGTGCAGCCCGGCCGAGCGCGGATGCACGGCGCGGGGGCTGCTGAACCCTGTGGGGCGTCCACGGGCGTCGATCAGCACCATCGACCCGAACACGAGGTCGGCGCAGCGCAGCGCGGCCAGCTGCACGGCGAAGCGCCACGGCAGGCACAGGTCGTCCGCGTCCATCCGGGCTACGAGCCGGCTGTCCGTGGCATCGAGAGCGGCGTTCAGCGCGCCCGCGACTCCCAAGGGGGTCGCGTGCTGCAGGACGCGCAGCCGGTGATCGGTGAACCGCTGCAGCACCGCGGCGGTGCCGTCCGTGCTGCCGTCGTCGACCACGAGCAGCTCGCTGTCGCGCGGCATGGCCCGCAGGGTGGAGCGGACCGCGCCCTCGATCGTGCGCTCGCCGTCCTTGACCGGCAGGAGCACGGAGAGCAGGGGCACCTCAGGCCTCGGTCAGGCGGATGCTGCGGAAGCGGACCAGCCGGAAGCCGACCATGCGCTGGAAGTGGCGCAGACCGTTCGGCAGCCAATGCGGTCGGGCCGAGTCGACCAGCCAGCGCACGCCGCGCTCCGCCAAGGCCTCCGCGACCGCGTCCGTCATCGGATAGCGGGCGTCGCTCGACGCGCGTCCCGACACAAGGGTGCGGAAGTACCGCAGCACCGCGTACTCGCCGGCGTGCGGGGTGACGGCGAGCATCAGGGGCGAGCCCTCGGCGTCGTACGCCGCGAGCCACAGGTCGTACTGCAGCAGGTCCTGGTTGTCGGGCTGCTCGACTCGGTACTGCGAGCGCTCGTTGGTCCGCTCGTGGGCGTCCGCCAGGTCCAGCAGGTGCTCGCGATCCGCCGCGGCCACGGGGCGGATCGTGATGCCCAGCTTCGCCGCCGATCGGGCCTTGCGCCGCAGTGTGGCCTTGTCCGGGCCGTCGCTGAAGGTGCCGGGCACCTGCGGCGTGCGCAGCACGGAGGCGATGCCGAGCATGATGCGTCGGCTGCCGCCGTGTGCGAGCAGCGCGTCGGCGACTGCTTTCGATTCAGCGGTCCGCGGCAGCACCACGTCGTGGGCGGGCAGCTCGCGGATCCGACGGAGCGCGCGCAGGGCGAGCCGGGGGTGGCGGACGGCGTAGGCGCCCACCGGGTCGCCCGACTCGACGTAGTCCGTGAAGACGCGGGTGAGCCACGCGTCCGCGTCGACGTCGACGCCGTCCACGGCGTCGACGGGTCTCGTCGGCTCCAGCACGGCGGTCACGAGCCGCTCGGCCTGGGCAGCCAGGCGAGCAGCACCCGCGCTCGACGGAACCGGCGGCGCAGCAGCACCTCGGACACGGAGCCGCGGCGCAGGTGTTCGGCGGTCGTCCGGTTCCAGGGGCCGGTGCCGGGACGCCAGCCGTCGTGGTCGCGCACCGCGATCACGCGGGTGCGGCCGTCGAGACGTCCGACGCGGGCGACGGCGAAGGTGGACTCCATGGCGGGACGCACGGCGACGCGTTCGATGCGGTCGTTCGGGGTACGGGTCAGCAGGGACATGGTGAAGGCCAATCGGGTGACGGGTCCGCCGGCTGGGTCGGCACGGCCTTTCCGACGCTAGCGAGCCTGGGGTGTCGGTGGGAGCCCGAGAACGGGGGACCGGCACACCTTTGCGCTCGGGTCGGTTCGGCCGCGACGATATGGTCGCCGATGTGACCCCCGTCCTCCGGACGCCGGTGGAGCACGGACGTCGTCCCCCCGGCGCCGTCGCCCGGCTCCGCGCCGTCCCCGCGCACCAGGCCGACGTCTGGGACGCGCTCGCGCGCGCGAAGCCCGGAGGCACCCCGTTCCACCTGTGGGACTTCCTGGACATGGCCGAGGGCATGCTCAGCGTGTCCGTCGAGCGGCTTCTGCTCATGGACGGCGAGACGCCGGTTGGCGTGCTGCCCGTCGCCCGCCGCTCGGCGCGCTCACCACGGTCGCCGTGGTTGCCCTTCCCCTTCCTGGGTCCGGCGGTGGAGCCGGAGCACGGGCTCGCCGCGCTGCGGGCGTTCCGTCGTCACCAGCTGCGGTCCGGCCTGGTGCTGGGTCACTTCGACGTCGCGGCGGGGCTGACGCCGGCGATGCAGGCGGCGGTGTCCCGCACGCCCATGACCGCTGCGCTGGACGGCACGGTGCTGATCGATCTCGGTCACGGCAGCGTCGACGGTCTGGACGCGGGGATGGGCAAGTACCGCCGTCGGGCCGTGCGTCGAGCGCTCCGTGCCGGGGTGGTGGCGCGGACCGCGCAGCCGGGGGAGACCTCCCGCCTCCTCGGCCCCGTGCTGCAGGCCGCGTACGGCCGCCACGGCGTGCCGAGCCCGTACCCGCTCGACGTCGGCGAGCACGTCGAGCGATGGGCAGCGGGACGCGGGGGCGTGCACCAGGTGGTGGTGGAGGTCGACGGGCGCCCGGCCGGCGCGATGGTGGTACTGACGGGGCATCCCACCGCGGTGCCGTGGGTGGGGTCGACGTTCGACGAGGTGCGTGCGTCGAACGCGGAGGCGGTCCTCCTCCACGAGTGCATGGTGCGGGCG
>JAKONM010000234.1 GCA_022701925.1 Microbacteriaceae bacterium | reverse complement strand
CGCCAAGCCTCCCGCACCCGGCGGTCCGCGGATGTCCGAGCCCGTTCGTACGATGAGCACCATGGCAGGGCCGCTCGATCAGCGACTCGACGCCGTCGTGGGCGAACGCACGGCGAAGACGCTGGCGAAGCAGCTGGACCTGCGCACCGTCGGCGACCTGCTGGGCCACTACCCGCGGCGCTACGTGAAGCGCGGCGAGCTCAGCCGGCTCGACGCGCTGCCGCTCGACACCGACGTCACGATCGTCGCGGAGGTGCTGCGCGCCACCTCCCGCTCGCTGCAGGCGCGGCGCGGGTCGATGCAGGAGGTGCTGATCAGCGACGGCACCGGCACGCTGTCGCTGGTCTTCTTCAACCAGCCCTACGTCACCGACGAGAAGAACTCGAACGCGCTGGTGCCCGGCCGCCGCGGCCTGTTCAGCGGCAAGGTGAGGCTCTACAAGGGCATGCGGCAGCTGGCCCACCCGCAGCACCAGCTGTTCGGCGAGGAGGGGGAGGGGCCGCCCGACCCCGAGACGGACCCGGAGGGGGCCTCGCGCTGGCTGGAGCAGCCGCTGCCGATCTACCCCGCCACCGCCTCCCTGCCGTCGTGGAAGCTGGAGAAGGCGATCGACCTGGCGCTCGACGCCGCCACGGGCCTCACCGACCCGATGCCGCTGGAGGTCTGCCGCACGGCGCGGCTGATGGGGCTCGAGCCGGCGCTGCGCCGCATCCACCGCCCCTCCCACGACGGCGACTGGATCCAGGCGAAGCGCACCCTGCGCTTCCACGAGGCGTTCCTGCTGCAGACCGCGCTGCTGCAGCGCCGGGCGGTGCGGGCGATGTTCGCCGCCGTGCCGCGGGTGCCGCGGCCCGGCGGCCTGCTGGAGCGGTTCGACCGGTCGCTGCCCTTCGAGCTGACGGCCGACCAGCGCGCCGTCGGCGGCGAGATCGCCCGCGACCTGGCGGCCGAGGCGCCCATGCACCGGCTGCTGCAGGGCGAGGTGGCCAGCGGCAAGACGCTGGTCGCGCTGCGGGCGATGCTGGCCGTCGCGGAGTCGGGCGGCCAGTCCGCGCTGCTCGCCCCGACCGAGGTGCTGGCCGCGCAGCACCTGCGGTCGATCACCCGCATCCTCGGCCCGGACATGGCGGCCGAGCTGATGCCGACGATGGTGACCGGGCAGATGCCGGTCGCCGAGCGCCGCCGCGCCGCGCTGCGGCTGGTCGCCGGGCAGGCCCGCATCGTGGTCGGCACGCACGCCCTGCTGTCGGACAGCACGCAGTTCGCCGACCTGGCCCTGGTCGTGGTCGACGAGCAGCACCGGTTCGGGGTCGAGCAGCGCGAGGTGCTGCGCCGCAAGGGCAGCGCGCCGCACACGCTGGTCATGACGGCCACGCCGATCCCGCGCACGGTGGCGATGACCGTGTTCGGCGATCTCGAGACCTCCGTCATCCGGGGACTGCCCGCGGGCCGCGCGCCCATCGAGTCGCACGTGGTGCCGCTGGCCGAGAAGCCGCGGTGGCTGCCGAACGTGTGGCGGCGGGCGGGCCAGGAGGTCGCGGCCGGACGCCAGGGCTACGTGATCTGCCCGGCCATCGGTGCGGAGGACGGGGACGGCTCGGCCCCGCCGGCGGTGGGCGACGAGGGGGACGGGGGTCCGTCGCTGGCGACCGTCGTCGAGGTGCTGGCCGACCTGCGCGCGCAGCCCGCCCTGGCCGGCGCCCGGGTCGAGGCGCTGACCGGCCGGATGAGCGGCGAGGAGAAGGACGCCGTCATGTCCGCCTTCGCGGCGGGCGACATCGACGTGCTGGTCGCCACGACCGTCGTCGAGGTCGGCGTCGACGTGGCCAACGCCACCTTCATGGTGGTGCTCGACGCCGACCGGTTCGGGGTGTCGCAGCTGCACCAGCTGCGCGGCCGCGTCGGCCGCGGCGGGCTGCCGGGCCTGTGCCTGCTGGTCACCCGTGCCGAGCCCGAGTCCGCGGCGCTGGAGCGGGTCCAGGCGGTGGCCGCGACCACCGACGGCTTCGCCCTGGCGCAGGTGGATCTGGAGCAGCGCCGCGAGGGCGACGTGCTGGGCGCCAGCCAGTCGGGCGGCCGGTCGCAGCTGAAGCTGCTGCGGGTGACGCGGGACGGCGACATCATCGAGCAGGCGCGCGACGCGGCCGCGGCGCTGCTGCAGGCCGACCCCGCGCTCGACGGGCACCCGGCCCTGCGCGCCGCGATCGAGCGGTCCTCCGACGAGGAGTCGCGCGCCTTCCTCGACAAGAGCTGACGCCCGGGCGGCATGCCCGGCGCCGGCACGGGGTCGCCAGCCGGGCGGCGGTCCGCGGGGCGGGCACCTCGGATCCGCGGATGGGCGCCGCGGCGCGATGTCCGCTTGGATGGCCGTCGTGCGCATCGCCGTCGTCCCGGGCTCGTTCGACCCGGTCACCCTCGGACACCTCGACGTCATCCGCAGGGCCGCGCGGCTGTTCGACCGCCTGCACGTGCTGGTGACGCACAACCCGGGCAAGCAGTCGCTGCTGCCCGCCGACCGGCGCGTCGCGCTCATCGAGCAGGTGCTGTCCGAGGCCGGGGTGCAGGGCGTGCAGGTGGACTCGTGGTCGCAGGGCCTGCTGGTGGACTACTGCCGCCGGGTGGGCGCCGAGGTGCTGGTGAAGGGGCTGCGCTCGCCGACGGACGCGGCCTACGAGACGCCGATGGCCCTGGTGAACCGCGACCTGGCCGGGGTCGAGACCCTGTTCCTGGTCGCGGACCCGGCGACGAGCCACGTCTCCAGCTCGCTGGTGCGGCAGGTCGCGGCGCTGGGCGGCGACATCGCCCCCTACGTGCCGGCCGCGGTGGCCCGGGCGCTGCAGGCGGGTGCCGCCGATGGGTGAGGTGCTGGCGGTCTGCACGGTGCACGCGCTGCTGCCCGACCGGGGCATCGGCGTCACCGCGATCGACAAGCGCGCCGCCGACCGCCCGCTGCGGGTGCGGGCGCTGGGCCTCCACGGCGACGTGCAGGCCGACCGCCAGCACCACGGGGGCGAGGACCAGGCGGTCTACGCGTACGCGCAGGAGGATGCCGACTGGTTCGCCGCGGACCTCGGCCGCGACGTGCCGCCCGGGCTGTTCGGCGAGAACCTGCGCACCTCGGGCGTCCAGGTCACGGACGCCGTGATCGGCGAGCGCTGGCGGGTCGGCGCGAAGGCGGTGCTGGAGGCGACGAGCCCGCGGCAGCCGTGCGGCACCTTCGAGCGCCGCATGCGCGTGCGCGGCTGGGCGCAGCGGTTCGCGGCGCACGGGGCCCCCGGCGCCTACTTCCGCGTGGTCCGCACGGGCGACCTGCAGGCGGGCGACGAGGTGGAGGTCGTCGACCGCCCGGCCCACGGCGTCACGATCGGGCGGTGGTTCTCGCACCGCGCGCCGGACGACGCGCAGGCCCTGCTCGACGCGGAGGCCGCCGGCGCCGTGCGCCTGCAGCCCGACCTGCGGCGGCACGTCGAGGCGGCGCTCGCCCGGGGCTGACGTCCGTCCGCGCGCCGATCGGGGAGTGCTCCGAGGGGCCGCTGAGCCGCGGCTCAGCGCCGGGTGCGAGGATCCGGAGGATGAGCGCGCTGCAGATCGGCTACGCGGCCATGCTCGAGCAGTTCCACCCCTCCGAGGTCGTCGATCTGTCGGCCTACGCGGAGTCGAGGGGCTTCTCGGGCGTCATGGCCGCCGACCACTTCCAGCCGTGGGTGCCCGCGCAGGGGAACAGCGCCTTCGTGTGGAACGTGCTGTCCGCGCTCGGCGAGCGCACGCGCGGCGACATCGGCCCCGGCGTGACGGCGCCGACCTTCCGCTGGCACCCGGCGATGGTCGCGCAGGCGTCCGCCACGCTGGCGGCCATGTACCCGGGCCGGCACTGGCTGGGCCTCGGCTCCGGCGAGGCGCTGAACGAGCACGTGGTCGGCGGCTACTGGCCGGAGGCGCCCGAGCGGATCAACCGCATGTTCGAGGCGATCGACCTGATCGACCGCCTGTTCACCGCTTCGGTCGCCGGCAAGGACGTGAAGTTCGACGGCCGCTGGTTCAAGCTGGAGTCGACGCGGCTGTGGACGATGGACGAGCGCCCGCCCATCCTCGTCGCCACGGCCGGGCCCGTCACGGCCAAGCGGGCGGGCAAGGCGGTGGACGGCATCATCACGGTGGGCGCGCCGCTCGAGAAGATCAGCGGCCTCTTCGACCGGTTCGACGCGGGCCAGCGCGAGGCCGGCAA
>JAKONM010000224.1 GCA_022701925.1 Microbacteriaceae bacterium | reverse complement strand
TGCCCGCAGGGCGACGTCGGCGGTCGTCGCCCAGTCCAGCAGCGCCTCGCGGGAGTCGACCGCGGCGCAGGTCTCAGCCAGCCGCCGTACCAGGGCGCCCTTCGCATGCTTGTTGAAGTGGTTCAGCGCGCGGCCCTCCGGGGTCTCCACCGCCAGCGCGGCGCTGCCCCTCGGCGCCGGCCCCAGCGCGACGTAGGCCTCGGAGCGGGCGTCGAGCACCCACTCCCCGGCGGCGGCGATCGCCTCGGACACCGCCTGGCGCCAATGCGCCTTCAGCGGCAGGCCCGGCAGCGCCGTGGAGCCCGAGAGCCGGTAGGCCGGGATGCGGTCGGACGCGCGCAGCAGTCCGAAGAGCGCCGAGGCGATCACCACGTGGTCGTCGACCCACGCGCGGGCGCCCGACTCGAGCGACGGGGCGTCGAGACCGTCGTAGAGCACGCCGGTGTAGCGCTGCAGGGCCGGCAGCGCGGGCCCCGTGGTCAGCCCCCGGTTCCAGCGGGCGTCGCCGGCGTTGGTGGCGCCCAGCTTCAGGACGGCCGGAGCGTCCCGCAGCGGCAGCCGCTTGAGGGCCGCCGCCGCGGTGCGACGACGGCCGCGCAGCGACGGGAAGCCGAGCGAGGCCGGATCGAGCACGCCCTCGCCGCCCTCGGCCTTCGTCTCCGAGGGCGGCAGCAGGACGATCACGCGCAGCCGCCCCGGCGGACCCGCCCCGACGGACGCGGTCCGCCGGGGCGGGAGGACGCGGTCAGACCAGTGCCGCCGCGCGGGCGGCGATGGTCACCGTGTCGTTCTCGACGGAGATGAAGCCGTCCTCCGCGTTGGCGGTGATGCGCCCGCCGTCGGCGGCGGTGATGCGCACCTCGCCGGCGGCGAGCACGCCGAGCAGGGGCTGGTGGCCGGCGAGCACGCCTATCTCGCCCTCCTTGGTGCGGGCGACGACCATGCGCGCCTGCCCCGACCAGATCTGCTCGTCGGCGGAGACGACGGTCACCGTGAGGTCGGCCATCGTCAGCGGTCCAGCTTGGCCATCTGCGCGGCCTTCTCCTCGACGTCGCTGATCGGGCCGACGTTGAAGAACGCCTGCTCGGGCACGTCGTCGAAGTCGCCCTTCACGATCGCGTCGAACGACTCGACCGTGTCCTTCAGCGGGACGGTCGAACCCTCGACGCCCGTGAACTTCTTGGCCATGTACGTGTTCTGCGACAGGAACTGCTGGATCCGGCGCGCACGCGACACCGTGATCTTGTCCTCCTCGGAGAGCTCGTCGACGCCGAGGATCGCGATGATCTCCTGCAGCTCCTTGTTCTTCTGGAGGATCTGCTTGACGTTCGTCGCGACGCGGTAGTGGTCCTCGCCCAGGTACCGGGGGTCGAGGATGCGCGACGTGGAGGTCAGCGGGTCCACGGCCGGGTACAGGCCGCGCGACGCGATCTCGCGCGACAGCTCCGTGGTGGCGTCGAGGTGCGCGAACGTGGTGGCCGGCGCCGGGTCGGTGTAGTCGTCCGCCGGCACGTAGATCGCCTGCAGGGAGGTGATCGAGTGGCCGCGGGTCGACGTGATCCGCTCCTGCAGCACGCCCATCTCGTCCGCCAGGTTCGGCTGGTAGCCCACCGCGGACGGCATGCGGCCGAGCAGGGTCGACACCTCGGAACCGGCCTGCGTGAACCGGAAGATGTTGTCGATGAAGAGCAGCACGTCCTGGTTCTGCACGTCGCGGAAGTACTCCGCCATCGTGAGGGCCGAGAGCGCGACGCGCAGGCGCGTGCCGGGCGGCTCGTCCATCTGGCCGAAGACGAGGGCGGTCTTGTCGAAGACGCCCGCCTCCTCCATCTCGTTGATCAGGTCGTTGCCCTCGCGGGTGCGCTCGCCGACGCCGGCGAACACCGAGACGCCGCCGTGGTCCTGCGCGACGCGCTGGATCATCTCCTGGATGAGGACCGTCTTGCCCACGCCGGCGCCGCCGAACAGGCCGATCTTGCCGCCCTGCACGTAGGGCGTCAGCAGGTCGATGACCTTGATGCCGGTCTCGAAGAGCTGGGTCTTCGACTCCAGCTGGTCGAACGTCGGGGGCACGCGGTGGATCGGCCAGCGCTCGGTGATCTCGATCTGCTCGCCCGGCTTGGCGTTCAGCACCTCGCCGATGACGTTGAAGACCTTGCCCTTGGTGACGTCGCCGACGGGCACGGAGATCGCCTCGCCGGTGTCGCGCACCTCCTGGCCGCGGACCATGCCGTCGGTCGGCTTCAGCGCGATGGCGCGGACGAGGTCGTCGCCCAGGTGCTGGGCGACCTCGAGCGTGATCTCGGTCGACTCCTCGCCGATGGCGATGGTGGTCTTCAGGGCGTTGTAGACCTCGGGGATCGAGTCGTGCGGGAACTCGATGTCGACGACCGGCCCGGTGACCCGGGCGACGCGGCCGACGCCCGGCTCGCGGGTCTCCGTCGGCTCGGGGGCGGTGAGCGTCATGAGTGGTGGTCCTCTCTCAGCTGGTCGACAGCGCGTCCGCGCCGCCGACGATCTCGGAGATCTGCTGCGTGATCTCCTGCTGCCTCGCGTTGTTCGCGAGCCTGGTGTACTCGCGGATCAGCTTGTCCGCGTTGTCGCTGGCGGCCTTCATCGCGCGCTGCGTCGCCGCGTGCTTGCTGGCGGCGCTCTCGAGCATCGCCGCGTAGATGCGCGACTCGATGTAGACGGGCAGCAGGGCGTCGAGCACCTCGTTGACGTCCGGCTCGAACTCGTAGAGCGGCAGCACGTCGGTCTCGCCCGGCTGCTCCACGCCCTCGACGATCTCGAGCGGCAGCAGCCGCAGGATCTCGGGCGTCTGCGTGAGCATCGAGACGAAGCGGTTGTAGACGATGTGGATCTCGTCCACGCCGCCGTCCGCCGTGTCCTGCACGAACTGCGCCACGACCGCGTCCGCGATCTCCTTGGCGGTCGCGGTGTCGGGGTTGTCGGTGCCGCCGACCCAGTCGCGCACGTACTCGCGGCGACGGAACCGGTAGTACCCGACGGCCTTGCGGCCGACGAGGTAGGACACGACCTCCTTGCCCTCGCTGCGGAGCAGCTCGGACAGCTCCTCGCTCTTGCGCAGCACGTTCGAGTTGAACGCACCGGCGAGACCGCGGTCGGAGGTGAACACGACGATGGCCGCCCGCGTGGCGTTCGGCGCCTCCCGCGTCAGCACGTGGTCGACGTTGGAGTACGTCGCCACCGCCGACACGGCCCGCGTCACCGCCCGTGCGTAGGGCAGGCTCGCGGCGACCCGCTGCTGCGCCTTCGCGATGCGGGACGCGGAGATCAGCTCCATCGCCCGGGTGATCTTCTTCGTCGTCTGCGCGCTCCTGATGCGGGCGCGGTAGGCGCGGACCTTGGCCGGCATGGACCTACCGCCGACCGCGGGTGATCTGCGCCTGCTCGACGTCCTCGCGGTCCGTCGCCTCGAACGACTCCTTGCCCGCGCTGGCGAGCGGCTTGCCCTCACCGGTCGTGAACGTCTTCTTGAAGTCCTCGACGGCCTCGTCCAGCGCGGCGACGGTGGCGTCGTCAAGCACGTTCGTGGTCCGCAGGGTGTCGAGCACGCCGGTGTTGTGCTTCAGGTGGTCGAGCAGCTCGCGCTCGAACCGCAGCACGTCCTCGACCGCGACCTCGTCGAACTTGCCGTTGGTGCCGGACCAGATCGAGACGACCTGCTCCTCCACCGGGTACGGCGAGTACTGCGGCTGCCGCAGCAGCTCGGTCAGGCGGGCGCCGCGCGCCAGCTGGCGGCGGCTGGCCGCGTCGAGGTCGGACGCGAACATCGCGAACGCCTCGAGGGAGCGGTACTGCGCCAGCTCGAGCTTCAGGGTGCCGGACACCTTCTTGATGCTCTTCACCTGCGCGTCGCCGCCGACGCGGGACACCGAGATGCCCACGTCCACCGCAGGGCGCTGGTTCGCGTTGAACAGGTCGGACTGCAGGAAGATCTGGCCGTCGGTGATCGAGATCACGTTGGTCGGGATGTACGCCGACACGTCGTTCGCCTGCGTCTCGATGATGGGCAGACCCGTCATCGAGCCGGCGCCCAACTCGTCGGAGAGCTTCGCGCAACGCTCCAGCAGGCGGGAGTGCAGGTAGAAGACGTCGCCCGGGTACGCCTCGCGGCCCGGCGGGCGGCGCAGCAGCAGCGACACGGCGCGGTAGGCGGCGGCCTGCTTCGTCAGGTCGTCGAAGATGATCAGGACGTGCTTGCCGTCGTACATCCAGTGCTGGCCGATGGCCGAGCCGGTGTAGGGCGCCAGGTACTTGAAGCCGGCCGGGTCGGACGCCGGCGAGGCGACGATGGTCGTGTACTCGAGCGCACCGGCCTCCTCGAGCGCACCGCGCACCGAAGCGATCGTCGAGCCCTTCTGGCCGATGGCGACGTAGATGCAGCGGACCTGCTTGTCGGGGTCGCCCGAGTCCCAGTTGGCCTTCTGGTTGATGATCGTGTCGATCGCGATGGCCGTCTTGCCGGTCTGGCGGTCGCCGATGATCAGCTGGCGCTGGCCGCGGCCGATCGGGATCATGGCGTCGATCGCCTTGATGCCCGTCTGCATCGGCTCGTGCACGCTCTTGCGCTGCATGACGCCGGGCGCCTGCAGCTCGAGGGCGCGGGACTCGGTGGTCTCGACGGCGCCGCGGCCGTCGATCGGGTTGCCCAGCGGGTCGACGACGCGGCCGAGGTAGGCGTCGCCGACGGGGACGGAGAGCACCTCGCCCGTGCGGCGCACCTCCTGGCCGGCCTCGATGCCGGTGAACTCGCCCAGGACGATGACGCCGATCTCGTCCTCGTCGAGGTTCAGCGCGAGGCCGCGGGTGCCGTCGCCGAAGACGACGAGCTCGTTGGCCATGACGTTCGGCAGGCCCTCGACGTGCGCGATGCCGTCGGCGGCGTCGATGACGGTGCCGACCTCCGTCGCGGAGGCCTTGCCCGGGTCGTAGGCGGCCGCGAAGTCCGCGAGGGCGCTGCGGATCGCGTCGGGGCTGATGCTGAGGTCGGTCACGTGTTCTGTGTCCTTCGTATCGAGTTGAGGAGTCGTGTCAGCCGGCGAGGCGCTGGCGCAGGTCGTCGAGCCGGGCGCGCACGGTGCCGTCGATGACCTCGTCGCCCACGGTGACGCGGACCCCGCCGAGCAGCGAGGGGTCGATCACCTGGTTGACCGAGATTTTACGCCCGTAGGCCGACTGCAGGCGGGCGGAGAGCGCATCCGCCTGGGCGTCGGTGAGGGGCCGGGCGACCTGCACCGTCGCGACCGACAGCCCGAGGGCGTCCGCCACGACGGACTGCGCGTGCTGCAGCGCCTCGACCGGCTTGCGGCCGCGGGGCAGCTGCACGGCGTGACGCACGATCTCGCGGGTCGCGGGCTTCGCGTCCACCAGCACGGCGTCGACCAGCGCGGAGCGCGCGGCCGCCGGCGAGGCCTGGTTGCCGAGCGCCAGCTCGAGCGCGCCGTCGGAGGAGACGGTGCGCTGCACGGTGAACAGCTCGCGCTCGAGCCCCTCGCCGTCGGCACCGGTCGCCAGCGCCCGGAAGCCCAGCTCCTCGATGCCGCCGACGAGGTCGTCGGCGGTCGACCAGCGGCCGCTGACCAGCTGGCCGAGCAGCTGCCGGGTCTGCGGACCGAGGTCCGCGAACACCCGCAGCACCAGGCCGCGGCGCTGCTCCTCCGGCACACCGGGATCGGCGAGCACGGCGGTCAGCTGGTGCGAGGAGGCGACGGCGCGGGCCGCCGAGAGCAGCTCGGCGCCGAGTCCCGGCTCCGGCCGGGCGACCCCGGCCAGGGCGTCCGCGGCGCGCGTGGTCGACGCCCGCGTGGCGGCGCCCATCAGGCGCCGCCCGTCCGCGGTGCGCCGGTCACTGCCGGGTCCCGGCCGCGGCGCGCTCGGCGTCGAGGTCGGCGAGGAATCGGTCGACGTACGCGGTCGCGTTGCGGTCGTCGCCCAGGTGCTCCCCGATCACGCCGGAGGCGAGGCCCAGGGCGAGCACGCCCACCTCGCTGCGGAGCTCCGCCTGCGCCTTCGAACGGCTGGCCTCGACCTGCGCGTTGCCCGACGCGATGATGCGGTCGCGCTCGGCGCCGGCCTGCTGCTGCGCCTCCGCGACGATGCGCTTGGCGTCCTCGCGGGCCTGCTCGCGGATGCGGCCGGCCTCGACGCGCGCCTCGGCGAGCTGGGCGTTGTAGCGCTCCAGCGCCTCGTCGGCCTCGCGCTGCGCGGCCTGCGCCTTGTCGATGTTGCCCTGGATCGCCGCGGTGCGGGCGTCCAGCATCGCGTTGATGCGGGGCAGCCCGACCTTGGTCACCACGATCGCGATGACGATGAAGATGACGAGCGACCAGACGACGTCGTACAGCTCCGGGAACAGCGGGCCCAGCGACGTGTTGCCGCCGGACTGCTCCGCCGCCATCAGGATGAGTCCACCCATGACGTGTCCTTTCTGAAGGAGGTCGAGGGCGGGATCAGGTGAAGATGAAGCCGGTGGCGATGCCGATCAGGGCCAGCGCCTCGGTGAACGCGATGCCGATGAACATCTGGGTCTGCAGGCGGCCCTGCAGCTCGGGCTGGCGCGAGGTGCCCTCGATCGCCTTGCCGACGACGATGCCGACGCCGATGCCCGGGCCGATGGCGGCGAGACCGTAGCCGACGGTCGCGATGTTGCCGCTCAGCTGAGCGAGAACGGTGGTGTCCACTTCGTGGTTTTCCTTTCGTGGGCGCCGGGCGCTTCGCGCCCGTCGGATCGTCCCGGCCGCGAGGGCCGGCAGGGTGTCAGTGCTCGTCCGCCAGGGAGAGCTGGAGGTACACGGCGGTGAGCAGCGCGAAGATGTAGGCCTGCAGCGCGGCGACGAACAGCTCGAAGAGCGTGAACGCGAAGCCGAACACGAGGGTGCCGACGCCGAAGACGCTGAAGAGGTTCGGGCCCTGCTGGAAGAAGAAGAACCAGGTCGCCGAGAAGAACAGCACCAGCAGCAGGTGGCCGACCAGCATGTTCATCGTCAGTCGCAGCGTCAGCGTGACGGGGCGGAGGATGAAGGTCGAGAAGAACTCGATCGGGGTGACGATCAGGTACAGGACCTTCGGCACGCCGGGCGGGAAGAGCGAGTTCTTGATGAACGCGCCCGGGTGCTTCTTGAGGCCGGCGTAGATGAACGCGCCCCAGGAGATCACGGCCAGGACCAGCGGCAGGCCGATGACGCTGGTGCCCGCGATGTTCAGGAACGGGATGACGCTCGTGATGTTCATGCCGATCACGACGAAGAAGATCGTCGTGATGAGCGGCAGGAAGCGGCGGCCGTCCTTCTCGCCCAGGATCTCGTAGGCGATGTTGTTGCGCACGAAGTTGAAGGGGAACTCGATCAGCGACGAGCCGCGGGTCGGCACGACCTTCAGCGACCGGGTGCCGACCACCACGAACAGCAGCAGCACGAGCATCACCAGGAACCGGATGATCATGATCCGGTTCATCTCGAACGGGGTCCCCGCGAAGAGGACGATCGGCGGGAAGAACTCGCCGATGGTGGGTGCGTGGAAGCCTCCACCGTCCTCGGCGGCAGTCGTGAGCTGGGTCAGCGCGTGTAGCAGGGCGATCTCCAAGGTCGTGGGCTCGTCTTCGCGCCGCGCGGTCTAGGGCGTGACGAGTCTAGCGGACGGGGCGCCCCCGCCCCCACCGGGGTCCCTGGCAGCGCCCGGGACCGTCGGCGCCGCGCCGGTCAGCGGCGGGAGGGCTCGATCGGGATGCGGGCCCGGCTGACCACCAGCACGTCGACGACCAGGGAGGCCAGCACCGTGGCCGCCACGGCGCAGAACAGCACCACCGGCTGGATCCACGGCTGGTCGCGCAGCGCGAGCATCGCGAGCAGGAAGACCACGAACTTCACGAGCCAGCCGCCGAGCAGGGCGGCGAAGAAGGCGCTGGACTCCAGGCCCCCGAAGCGGTTCGCGACGATCAGGCTGGCAGCGGTGACGCCGAGGAACAGCAGCGCGAAGGCCGCGCCCACCAGCCCGCTGACGACCCCGGGCCCGCCGGTGAGCAGCCCGCCCACCACCGCGGCGACGACCGCGATCACCCCGGCGACCAGGGCGCCGAGCGTCAGCGCGCGCCGCATGACGCCCGCGGCGGTGTCGAACGTCGGAGCGCTCACGCGGAGCGCTCCGCGCGGGCCACGGGCTTGCCGGCCCGGTCGAGCGGGTCGAGCACGGCGATCTCGGCGGTCGTGGCGGCCACGGGCTTGGTCTGCACGGCGTACTCCCGGCGCTTGCGGTGGGACAGGGGGGCCAGCGTGGCCGCGGCGCAGACGAAGAGGCCGCCGCCCATGAACCACCAGGCGATCGCGGGGTCGGGCACCACGAAGAACAGCAGGGAGCCCACCGAGATGACGGCCGTCCACGCGTAGAAGATCAGGGTGGCGTGCAGCCGCGAGTGCCCCATGTCGAGCAGCCGGTGGTGCAGGTGCTTGCGGTCGGCGCTGAACGGGCTCTTGCCCGCGGCGATGCGCCGCACGACGGCCAGCGAGAAGTCGAGCACCGGCACCGCCAGGATCACGACCGGCAGCAGCAGCAGCATGAAGGACGGGGCGTACTGCGCCCGCGAGTAGCCCTGCGGCGTCGTGAACGTGTTCGGGTCGATCGACGAGACGACGCTGATGGAGGCGGTGGCCATCATCAGGCCGACCAGCAGGCTGCCGGCGTCGCCCATGAACATCTTCGCCGGATGCCAGTTGAGCGGCAGGAAGCCGAGGCAGACGCCGGCCATGGTCGCCGAGAGCAGGGTGCCCAGGCTGAAGTAGCTGGTGGCGCCGCTGCCCTGCAGCGCCATGTAGCTGTAGAGGAAGAACGCCCCGTTCGCGATGATCGCGACCCCGGCGACCAGGCCGTCGAGCCCGTCGATGAAGTTCATCATGTTCATCACGACGACGACGGTGACGAGCGTCAGGGCGAGCGACGACCAGCTGGAGCCGATGACGACGCCCCAGCGGTCGCCGATCGGCAGCTGCGTGATCTGCAGGCCGCCCAGCCAGGCCAGGATGCCGGCCGCCAGCAGCTGGCCGATGAGCTTGGTCGTCCAGTCCAGGTCGAAGATGTCGTCCAGGACGCCCATCACCACGATGAGGGTGGCCGCGCAGAGGATCGCGATGATCTGCGCCTGGTTGCCCTCGAAGAAGACGATGCGGAAGTACGGCAGCTGCGAGGCGACGAGCAGGCCCGCGAGGAGGCCCGTGTACATGGCCACGCCGCCCAGCCGCGGCGTCGGCCGGGTGTGCACGTCGCGCTCGCGGATCTCGGCGTGCAGCCCGTAGCGCAGGCCGACCTTCCACATCACGATCGACATGAGGAGGCTGACGACCGCCGCGACCAGGGCCACCAGGAGGGTGACGATCATCCGCCGACCGGTTCGTCCTCGGTCGCCGCGGCGGGCCGGTCGAAGGCGCCGGGCACGACCTGCTCCAGCGCTTCGCGGCTGAGCGCGCCCTCGCGCAGCATCAGCAGCGGGCCGTCGCCGTCGACCAGCCCGGTGGCGTCGACGATCGTGGACGGCTGCGCGCCCGGGGTGGTGCCGCCGTCGAGGTACACGTCGACCGAGTCGCCCAGCTGGTCGACCGCCTCCTGCGCCGTGGTCGCGGCGGGCTCGCCCGTGCGGTTCGCGGAGCTGACGGCCAGCGGGCCGGTCTCGGCCAGCAGCTCGAGGGCGATGCGGTCGTCGGGCATGCGCAGCGCGACGGTGCCCGCCGTCTCCCCCAGGTCCCAGACCAGCGTGGACCGCGCGGGCAGCACGATCGTCAGCGCGCCGGGCCAGAAGGCGTCAGCCAGCCGCCCGACGACGTCGGGCACCTCCTCCGCCAGCGCGTCCAGCGTCGACCGGTTCGGCACCAGCACCGGCGGGGGCGCCTGCCGTCCTCGCCCCTTCGCGTCGAGCAGCGCCTGCACCGCGGCAGGCTGGAACGCGTCTGCCGCGATCCCGTACACCGTGTCCGTGGGCATGACGACGAGGTCGCCGCGAGCGATCGCGGCGCGGGCTTCGCGCATGCCGGGCAGCAGGGTGACCGGATCGGCGCAGTCGACCACCGTCGCCATGCCCTCACCCTACTGCCGCGGCCCCCGTCCCCCGGGGCAGGGCGTTCGGCGAGGCGGCTCAGCGCAAGCGGGCGGTGGTGACCCGGTCGCGGCCCGTGAGGTCCGGGTGCGTCGCCGCCCCGCCCCAAGCCGGGCCGAGCAGGGCGCGGACCTCCGCCCCCTGCAGCTCGCCGTGCTCGACGGCGAGGCCTCCCCCGCTCCGCAGCAGCCGCTCGGCCGTCGCGACCACCGCGCGCATCGGGTCCAGCCCGTCTGGGCCGCCGAAGAGCGCGGCGGCCGGGTCGAACCGCTGCACCTCGGGGTCCCTCGGCACCATGCCGTCCGGCACGTAGGGCGGGTTGGAGACGACCACGTCGACCGACCCGTCCCACTCCGGCACCGCCGACGCCAGGTCGCCCCGGACGATGCGGGCGTTCGCCGCGCCCGTGCGCCGCGCGTTCTCGAGCGTCCAACGCAGGGCGTCGGCGGAGCGCTCGACGCCGACCACCCGCGCCCGCGGCCGCTCCACGGCGATCGACAGCGCGATGGCGCCGCTGCCGGTGCCCAGGTCGACGACGCGGCACTCCCCCGCGGGCAGCAGCGCCAGCGCGTGCTCGACCAGCACCTCCGTCTCCGGCCGCGGCACGAAGACCCCGGGCCCCACCCGCAGCTCGAGCCCGCGGAACCCGGCCGTGCCGGTCAGGTGCTGCAGCGGCTCGCGGCCGCCCCGCCGCAGGACCAGGTCGCGGAAGACCGGGGCCTGCGCGTCGGTCAGGCTCGCGCCGACCAGCGCCAGCGCCTGGGCACGACCGCGACTGACGCCCAGCACGTGGGCGAGCAGCAGCTCGGCGTCGACGCGCGGATCGGGCACGCCGGCGAGCCGCAGGTGGTCGACCGCGGCCGCGAGCGCGACGTCGGAGCGGCGGGGGTCGGAGACGTGCACCCCTCCATGGTGGCGGAGCGCGGCGGTCAGCCCAGCCGGTGGGCGACGACCGCGTAGAGCGGGTCGCCGCGGTAGCGGCCGCCGCGGTCCGGCGCCGGCGGGGTGCGCAGCGTCGCCTCGGGTTCCGTGAACCCGCCCGCCTGCCGCAGGTACTCCACCGCGATCGAGCAGCGCAGGTCCTCGTCCGCCCGCAGCCAGCCCGCGATCGCCTTCGTGGGGAACAGGCGGTTCGAGAAGGTCAGCGCGACCGGGGCTCCCGGCTTCAGCACGCGCGCCGCGTCCGCGAGCACCTCGATCGGCCGCACCAGGTAGTCGATCGACACGCAGCACAGCACCGCGTCGAACGAGGCGTCCAGGAACGGCAGGACCGGGTCGCGGTTCAGGTCCTGCACGACGCGCTCGGTCGCCTGCGGGTTCGCGTCCAGCTCGCGCCGGTTC
>JAKONM010000212.1 GCA_022701925.1 Microbacteriaceae bacterium | reverse complement strand
GCAGATCACCCGCCTGATGGCAGACAACTCTCCCAGGGCGCTGGCCATCGCGACCGGGCTAGGCGCTGCGTCATCGTCCTGCTCCTACGCCGCCGTCGCGCTGGCCAGATCCCTGTTCCGCAAGGGCGCCTCGTTCACAGCAGCGATGGTGTTCGAGATCGCCTCGACGAACCTCGTCGTCGAGCTCGGGATCATCCTCGCGATCGCGCTCGGCTGGGAGTTCACCCTCGCGGAGTTCATCGCCGGGCCGATCATGATCGTGTTCGTCGCGCTGCTCTTCCGCCTCTGGCTCAGGGGTCGGATCGTGGAGGCGGCACGGGAACAGGCCGACCGCGGCGTAGCCGGCTCAATGGAAGGTCACGCGGGCATGGACATGTCCGTACAGATGGACGCGCCGTTTCTCCGTCGGCTCCTCTCCCGCGCCGGGCTGACCTCGACCAGTCAGTTCTTCGTCATGGACTGGGCCGCAGTGCTCCGCGACATCGTCCTCGGCCTGCTAATCGCCGGCGCCTTCGCCGCATGGGTACCGACCTCCTGGCTGAAGACGCTGTTCCTCGCTGACGATCCGACCCTGGCATTCATCATCGGACCATTGATCGGCCCCCTCATCGCGGTCATCAGCTTCGTCTGCTCAGTCGGCAACGTGCCACTGGCCGCAGTGCTCTGGAACGGCGGCATCAGCTTCGGCGGCGTGATGTCCTTCATCTTCGCGGACCTGATCATCATCCCGATCCTGCTGATCTACCGCCGCTACTACGGCACCCGCGCGATGCTCCTCATCGCCGGCGTCTTCTACCTCGCCATGGCCGCCGCCGGCTACATCATCGAACTGCTCTTCACCCCGCTCGGACTGATCCCTCACCAGCGCCACGCCGCAGTCCTCCAGTCCACGGTCAGTTGGAACTACACGACCTGGCTCAACATCGTCTTTCTCACCATCGCCGCCGCACTCGTCATCTGGTTCTACCGCAGCGGCAGCGGACCCATGCTCCGCATGATGGGCGGCTCCCCCGACACCGCGCACCAGCACCACGACCACGACCACGACCACGACCACGACAGTGCGAAGCACGAGAGCGACGACGCTGAGCACACAGGACCGACCCGAAGTTCGCGACAAGACGGCAACGGGGCGACCTCGTGACTCCTCGACTGATCGCCACCTCGACTTGGTGAACCAACGGCAGAAATGCTGGGCATGCCTCCCCCCGGCGGCCCGAGTTCGGAATGGCCGGCAAACGATCTTTTTCCAGACCCCGGCGTCTTGACAGTCAAAAACTCATGTCAGCCCGCCGGTGTTCAGAAACTGCGGCTCGGTTTCCGTCATGAGTTCCTGGACCAGACCTGTCGTCGTGCCGTCGGGGCCCTTCATCGCTTCGGGGTTGCTTGGGCGACGGGGTTGCTGGTGGCGCCGGTGGTGATGACCTGCATCTGGGCGATGTTCGGGCCGGTGATGGAGGTGGCTGCGGTGACGCGGCTGTGCGGTTGCGCGGTTGCGGACCACGTCGCAGCTTCCTCAACGGTGCCGTCTCGGCCGTGGACCACCAGAACGAAGGTTCCGGTACGGGGCAGGTCGGTGAGGTCGAGTTCGATTGCGGTGCCCCACGGCTTTTCGTCGAAGACGGCGCTGCCGGACACTTGGGCGCGGTTCAGTGCGGTGAAGGTGGCATCGGTGTGGGGTGCGCGAACCCCGACGAGGGCCAGGACGACCGCGACTGCAGCGGCAGCGGTTGCGACCACCGCTGTTGCCGCGATGCGCCAGCGGCGCTGGTGCTGCGCGCGGGCGCGTGCGACGACTTGTGCGGAGCCGCGCGGGTCGAGCGGGACGACTGGTGCGGGGGTGGCGAGTCGGAGCAGGGCGGGGATGCCGGCGGCTCCGGCCAGTTCTTGTCTGCAGCGGTCGCAGGTGGCGAGGTGGTCCTCGAAGTGGGTCCGATCGGCGCTGGAGAGTCCGCCGAGGACGTAGGCGCCGAGCGGCAGGTGCGGGTCGTCATCGGTCATCGGGTGACTCCGAGTTCATCGAGGGCGGTGCGGAGGGCTTTGAGGGCGTAGTAGCTGCGGGACTTGACGGTCCCGGGTGGGGTCGCGAGCAGGGTCGCGGTCTCGGTGACTGTCCAGCCGTCGTAGAACAGCAGCTGCACGACGGCACGGTGGTCCGGGGTCAGTCGTTGCAGGGCTTCGGCGACCAGGATCCCGGTCATGGCGGCGTCGATGTCGTCGCCGGTGGCTGGGAGCTGCGCGAGTTCCTCGGCGCTCTGGCGGGCCTCGGGCGGTTTGGACCGCCACCGGTCGGTGATCAGGTTCCGGGCGGTGGTGAGCAGGTAGGCGCGGGGGTTGCCGGTGGGGTCCAGCGCGGTGGGGCGTTTCCAGACCCGGAGGAAGGTCTCTTGGGTGAGGTCCTCGGCGGTCTGCTGGTCGGGGACGTAGCGGCGGATGAAGGAGAGCACCGCCGCGGCGTGGGCGTCGTACAGCTGCCCGAGCTGGTCGGCATCGCGGCGGGCGGGGTGGTCCGTGGAGCGACCGTCGGGGTCGCCGGCCGCTCCACGGGGGCTCACTCGCCGGCCAGGTGCAGTCGGACGGTCTTGATCGAGCCGGCGACGCCGAGCGCGCGCACGTCGGTGGCGGTGATGCGGCCGTCGTGGTTCGCGTCCGGCACCGTTGCGGGGGCGTCGTTGTAGATCCCGTCGTGGTTGCGGTCCTTGATGATCGCGACGGTGAGGGTGGTGTTCACGTTCGAACCGAGGATCGGGGCCCCGACGATCCATGAGTCCTGGATCGCGACGAAGTGCTTCTGCTTGTCGATCTGGGAGGTGAGGTTGAACAGGTTCGCCAGGTTCGTGCCGGGGCCGCTGAACCCGGGCAGGGTCGCGTTGGTGGTGGAGCCGAGCACGACCAGACCGGGCAGGTGCTCGTCGGCGCCGGTGGAGAACGCGCCCGGGAACGGGGCGGTGTCGGCGTGCGCGGCCGGGCCGGTGAGCTGCGGGCCGGTGAAGCCGGACGCCTTCACGCTCGGGTAGACCGCGACCAGGTCGACCATCCAGCCCTTGCCTCCGGTGCCGGCGTTCGAGCCGGGGGTCGGGGTGAGGATCCGCACGCCCACCGGGGAGTGCTTGGGGTGGTGGGTGTTGTGCGCGGGTGCGGCCAGCGCGGCGGGGGCGGCCAGTCCGATCAGGGCCAGGGCAGCGGCTCCGCCGAGCAGGGTGCGTCGGGTGCGGTTCATGGGGTACTCGCTCTCTTCATCGGGATCGGGTACCGCTCGTCTCGCGGCACCTATCCAGGTGTACGCATCAGCAGCCTCTCCGGTTCACCCGCCGGTCGGATTCCCTCCGCAGGAGGATGCGCTCGGGCTGTGCCGGCCGCGCTCAGCGGGCGGACGTGCCGGATCGGTGTGGGTCGCGTGGACGGCCGACGAGGAGGGCGAGGGTCGCGGCCAGCAGCACGGCGTTGAGGAAGATCGCTGTGAGATGCACCGTCACGGGGCCGTGGTCGTACATCGTCACCCCGACGGCGAGCAGTGCCGCCGTCAGCACGGTCACGGCGACTCGGTGCTGGCAGCGCAGTCCGAGCAGCACCAGGACTGCGGGCACGACGTAGAGCAGGACGCTGGGGGCGGCCATGGCGTTCACAGCGCTGATGTAGGTGCTGCTGCCGGGGACGACGGCCAGGACGGCGCGGTTGAACATCGCCGTGCAGTGCAGCAGCAGCCCGACCAGGCCGACCAGCACCGCGACGGCCTCCCACCGGGTCGGACTGACCGCGATCGGACGCAACGGGAGCGAGGGCACTGTCAGGCGCACGACCGCCAGCAGCAGCACGATCGCTACCAGCGCGATGACGAACGCGACCGGCATCAGTCCGCTCCTGCCACTGCTGCAAGAGCCCGGCGCAGATCGGCTCGGTCCGGCCGGGGCCCGGTGTCGGTGCGGTAGAGCCGGCAGGCGAGACCAGGCGGCACGTCTGAGCGCACCGGGTCGAGCCCGTCGATCCACACGGTCGGAGAACCGGGGAAGTCGCGCTGCTCGGCCTGCTCCTGCTCGCTGATCACTGTCACCTGCAGCCGCACGTGCTGGACAACTCCAGTATCAGGTCACGCAGCGGCCGGGTGATGGCCTGCCCGCCGGGGCAGTCGGGGACCGTCAGCAGCGCGATCACCGTGAAGGAGCCCAACCGACCGTGCCGCTCACGGCGCGGTGTCGGAGGCGACACCGGACCCGAGCGACGCCTCCGAAGACTGCATCGCCGGCTTGTCCGCGAC
Organism: Microbacteriaceae bacterium; assembly: GCA_022701925.1. Classification (GTDB taxonomy): domain Bacteria; phylum Actinomycetota; class Actinomycetes; order Actinomycetales; family Microbacteriaceae; genus Amnibacterium. Next base: position 3,725 of record JAKONM010000212.1, on the reverse strand, counting down.
CGCACTGCCGACCCTGTCGCGTTCCAGTGTGCCTCTCCCCTCCCGCCGCACATCGGTTTCGTGCCCAGGATGTCTCCGCAGCTGTACCGCGAGCAGGACGATCCCGAGTGCGATGAGGAAGAAGGAGGTCCACTCGTTGTCCGGCACGCCGAGGAAGCCACCGCTCGTCGGATCGATGCGGATCGACTCGAGGAAAGCGCGGCCGATGCCGTACCAGATGAAGTACACGGCGATCGCGCGCCCCCAGCGCAGTGCCACCCGTTGTTCGAGCAGGACGATCACCAGCGCGCCGAGCAGATTCCAGATGATCTCGTAGAGGAACAGCGGACTGAAGAGCGTCCCCGCCGGAAGACCTGCGGGGAACTTCGGGTTCGACGGTTCGATCTGCAAGCCCCACGGCAGCGTCGTCGGCAGGCCGAACAGCTCGTGGTTGAACCAGTTCCCGAGTCGGCCGGTGGCCTGGGCGACGAGCAGCGCCGGCGCGAGTGCATCGGCGAACGAGAGGAACCGCACCCCCGCGCGGCGGCACGCGATCCACAAGCCGACCGCGCCCCCGATCTCGGCACCGTAGATCGCGTTGCCACCATCCCAGATCGCGAACACGTTCCACACGTCGTCCCCGACCGCGAAGTAGTCGCCGGGGTGAGTGACCACGTGATACAGCCGGGCGACGATGATCCCGAGCGGCACGGCCCAGATCGCCGCGTCGACGGCCAGCCCGCTCGGAGCACCACGACGGCGGAGCCGCGCACCGGTGATCAGCACCGCGAAGATGATCCCGGCGAGGATGCACAGCGCGTACGTGTGCACAGTGAGCGGGCCGACCTGGAACTGCGCCCAGGCCGACGGCGGGCTCGGAATGCTCATCGGCTGCATCATCATGATTCACTCAGTGTCCTCCGCCAGCGGAGCACTGTTGCAGGCTGCGGCACTGACCCCCGGCTCTGCACACGATTGGATCGTTCTCCGGAGGAGGGCAGCTCGACAGCCGGGGACTCACGTCAGCTGCGCGCTGTCGAGAAACTGGCGGACCGTTTCCGACATGGCGTTCTGACGCCGGCTTCGGCGGATCTGAGCGGCGGGACGACCCGCAGTGCGGGTCTCGGGAGGAGAGCGAGGATCGCCGAGAGCAGCACGGCTCTGACGAAGATCGCCAGGAGGTGCGCGGCGAATCGTGGTCGCACATCGTCACCACGACCGCTGCCAGCAGGATGTCCAGGACTGAGTGGTGGTGGCGCAACTCGGGTCGCGCTGGCGCTCGAGCTCGCTTGCGATCAGCGGTGAGAGCGGGAGGTCTCGGCTGCGATCGCCGTGTCGATGAGGAGACGCGCGGTCGGATCGAGCCCGACGACGGACCACAAGGCCGTGAAGGGGCGGCGGATCTCCGGGCCGTCGATGCGCGTCCTGGCAAGATTTCCGAGGGCGATTTCGTCTTCGACCGCACGGATCGACAGCACCGCAGGTGCGACCCCGGAGCGCGCCGCGGCCCTGATCGCGGAAGCGGTGGTCAGTTCCGCGGCGGGGACGCTCAGACTCAGTCCTTCGCGCTCGAGCCAGCCCTCCAGCGTCGCTCGTGTTCCCGAGCCCTGCTCTCGGATCACCAGCGGGGTGCCCGCCAGTCGGTCCGGAGAGATGGTGCGTCCGGCCCACGGGTGATCGGGTGCGGTCACGACCGCGAGCTCGTCTGTGCCGACCTGTGCGGAGCGGAGGTCCTTCGGGACTTCGGGGCGTTCGATGAACCCGAGCGCGGCAGCTCCCCGACGCACCTGCTCGACGACCTCGGCGCTGTTGCCGGAGATCAGCCGGACCTGGACCGCTGGTGTCGTCGCACGCAGTGTCTGCAACCAGCCGGGCAGCGGGTACTCCGCAATCGTCTGTGAGGCGGCGATGACAACGGAGGAGTCCTGGTTGCGCAGCGCTTCGAGTGAGATCTCCGCACGCCGCGCCGCCTCGAGCACCGGCGTGGCCCACTCCAGCACCATGCCGCCGTGTTCGGTGAGGGTGGCGCCGGTGACGGCTCGGGTGACGAGACGCACGCCGAGGGCCTGCTCGGCGCGGGCCAGCCGTGCGGACGCGGCCTGCTGAGTGATGCCCATCGCAGCCGCCGCGGCGGTAACCGTGCCTCGGTCGGCGACCTGCTCGAGCAGCTCGAACGTGACGAGATCCACAAGCCCATCCACGAACCGACGACGCTCCACAACAAGACATTGTGCTCCCCCAATCAACGGCCCGTATCGCGCGAGTCGATCCGGGAGCACAGTGATCGGATGCCGACCTCGACACTCGTTCACCCGGGCACTGGCGCGGACGCTGCGCCCGAGCGTCGGTTCTTCCAGCAGCTCGAGCACCCCGGCCAGATCGTCTCGAACCTCACCCCGAACTGGTTCGCCTCGATCATGGGCACCGGCATCGTCGCGAACGCGGCAGCCACCCTTCCGCTGCAGTTCCCAGGCCTCCGCACCGGCGCGACGATCGTGTGGGCGATCGCCGCCGCCCTGCTGGTCGCGCTGACGGTCGCGACGGTGCTGCACTGGATCCGCTACCGGTCAACCGCGAGCCGGCACCACCTCAACCCGGTGATCTCGCACTTCTACGGCGCTCCCCCGATGGCGATCCTCACCGTCGGCGCCGGCACACTGCTGCTCGGCAAGGACTGGATCGGCCTGCCCAGGGCAGTCGGCATCGACTGGGTTCTCTGGACGATCGGCACGCTCCTCGGGCTGGGCAGCGCCGTGCTCATCCCGTACCTCGCCTTCACCCGCCACGAGAACAAGCCCGACGCGGCCTTCGGCGGCTGGCTGATGCCCATCGTCCCGCCCATGGTGTCGGCGTCGACAGGTGCACTGCTGCTGCCCTACGCGGCCGCCGGGCAGGTGCGGGAGACGCTGCTCTGGGCCTGCTACGGCATGTTCGGCCTCAGCCTGCTCACCTCGATCGTCGTCATCACCCTGATCTGGAACCGCCTCGCGCAGCACAAGATCGGCGCCGCCGCGATGGTGCCGACGCTCTGGATCGTGCTCGGGCCCGTCGGGCAGTCGATCACGGCCGTGAACCTCCTCGCCGGCAACGCCGGACCCGTCGTCGGTGCCTCGATCGCCCACGGGCTGCTGGTCGTGGCGCTCGTCTACGGCTTCGCGATGCTCGGCTTCGCCCTGCTCTGGACCACCATCGCCGGCCTCATCACGATCCGCACCGCCCGCGAGCACCTGCCCTTCAGCCTGACCTGGTGGTCCTTCACCTTCCCGGTCGGCACGTGCGTGACCGGCCTCAACGGCCTCGCTCTCCACTCCGGCCTGATCGCCGTGCAGGTCCTCGCCGGCCTCTACTACGTCGGCCTCGTCGCGGCGTGGCTCACCGTCGCGACCCGCACCTTCCACGGCTCAGTCATCCGCGGCATCCTCCTCGCCCCACCCACAGCGGGTTGACCTTCCCCGCTGACAGTGACACGACCAGCCGTTCGTCCGCCTCGCCGGCCGTCAGCGGACCTCCCCAGGCTCTCGACGCAGCCCTCGGCTTGTGGAGAACCTCCATAGGCACTCGACTGTCTAACTACGATCATTTTCCAGGCACTCCCCTGTTGGACACGACGCGCTGGGCCGCTGGATGTCAGGAACTCGTGTCACGAACCTCCACGTGGCGTCGGGGAGATTGACGGGTTTTCGGACGCGCGAACGACGGTCGCGGACCAGCGAACCGCGAGTCGGCGGCGATGTCGACGAAGGTCG
>JAKONM010000251.1 GCA_022701925.1 Microbacteriaceae bacterium | reverse complement strand
CCGCCGCATCATCCGCGACGCGCTGCTCGAGCCGCCGGCGCCGCGGAACCGCGAGGACGACCCCGCGGACGACCTGCCGGAGCCCGAGCTGGTCCCGGTGGAGCGCACCGCGGAGCGGACCGCGCGTGCCCGTGCCACGTTCGACGACGAGGCCACCTGATCCGGCGCACCCGCCTCAGCTGAGCCCGGCGGCGATCGCCACCAGGTCGGCGAGCACCGCGCGCACGCTGGGGCGCACCATCGTCTCGCGCCGCATCACGGCGGCGATGCGGCGCACCGGGGCGATGCCCGCCAGGGGCTTCAGCACGATGCCCGAGCCCTCGCCGCCGGAGGTGAACCGCGGCAGCACGGCGAGACCGTGCCCGGCCGCGACCAGCGCCTCCGCGATGCGGGTGTCGGAGTACCGCTGCACCACCTCCAGCGGGGAGCCGGTGACCCGCTCGATCTCGTGCAGCACCCGCTCGAAGGGGAAGCCGCGGGGCGCGCCGATCCAGGGGTCGTCGACCAGCTGCGCGGCCGTCACCGCCTCCAGGTCCGCCAGCGGGTGCCCGACCGGGAGGGCGATGTCCAGCGGTTCGTCCACCAGGTGCGTGGCGATCAGGTGCGGATCGCGCCACGCGGGCGCCGGGCCCACGGCGTCGACCACGACCAGGTCGAACTCCGACGCCATGGCGGTCACGTCCTCGGGCGCGGAGTCGAGGTCGGTGCCGACGACCTGCAGCCCCGGCACGTCGCGCACCCGGTCGAGCAGCTGCGGCAGGAACATGCGGCCGCCGGTGGGGAACACGGCCAGCTCGACGCGGCCCTCCGGGCTGTCGACGTAGGCCCGCCACAGCTCGTCGGCGCGGGCCACGGCCTCGACGACGTCGCCCGCGGCGCGGGCCAGCGCCTCGCCGTGGGCGGTGAGCACGAGCCCTCGCCCCGAGCGCTCCGTCAGCACGGCGCCCACCTCCCGCTCCAGCGCCTTCAGCTGCTGCGAGACCGCGGAGGGGGTGCGGCGGGTGGCGGCGGCGACCGCAGTCACGCTGCCGCGGAGGCGCAGCTCGTGCAGCACCTCGAGCCGCCGGACGTCCATGTCGCCACCCTACCGACCTGGTAGTAGAACTGAAAGGGCGCTGCAGAACACTTCGCTTGTCCTACACCGTCAAGGAGCGGTTGAATGCTCGCATCCGCTTGGCGACGAGCGGCAGCGACGTGAGGGCCGCCCGTGCGGGCGATCCGACGCTCCGCGGGCCGATCCGGCCCGCGTCGAGCAGCGCCGCACCCGCACCGCCGCGTCCGCACGCCTCCGGCACCCCGCCGCGGGCGCCGTCGCGGTCCGTCCAGACAAGGAACCCCGCAATGACCGTCCTCCTGATCCTGCTCGCCGCCGTCGCCCTCGTCGCGAGCGTCGGCACCGTCGACGCCGTGCGCCGGGACGGCTACGGACCGGTGCCGACCCGCCGATCCTGACCGGTCGCCTCCGGGTGCCGCGGTCCGACCGCGGCGCCCGGTCGCCTCAGGCGCCGAAGGGCAGCGGCCGGCCGGCCAGCCCGCGGCCGCGCGCGGCCAGCGTCTGCGCCAGCGCATCCAGTACGCGGGCGGCCGGGTCGTCCGCCTGCGCCAGCACCACCGGAGCGCCGGCGTCGCCGGCCCGCCGCAGCGGGCCGGACAGCGGCACGGAGGCGAGCAGCGGCACCCGCTCGTCCCCGGTGCTCAGGCGCCGGGCGACCTCGGCGCCCCCGCCCGACCCGAACAGGTCGAGCAGGGTGCCGTCCGCCATCGGCGCGGGCGCCATCGTCTCCACCACGCCGACGACCCGCTGACCCAGCTGACGCGCCACGAGGCCGCTCCGCACGGCCACGTCGGAGGCGGCGGGCTGCGGGGTCGTCACGACCAGCACCTCGGCGCCGGGCAGCAGCTGCCCCAGCGAGATCGCCACGTCGCCCGTGCCCGGCGGGGTGTCGACCAGCAGCACGTCGAGGTCGCCGAAGTGCACGTCGGTGAGGAACTGCTGCAGCGTGCGGTGCAGCATCGGTCCCCGCCAGGCGACCGCGCCGTCCCGCTGGTCGCGGGGCAGGAACATGCCGATCGAGACGGCCTTCACCCCGTGGGCCACCGGCGGCACGATCAGGCCGTCCAGGTTGACCGGCTCCACGTCGGGCGCGATGCCCAGCAGGCCGGGGATCGAGAAGCCGTGGACGTCGGCGTCGAGCACCCCGACGGACAGCCCGCGCGCCGCCAGCGCCACGGCGAGGTTCGCGGTGACGGTCGACTTGCCGACGCCGCCCTTGCCGCTCGTCACGGCCAGCACCCGCGTCAGCGTGTCGCCGGCGAAGGGGTTGCGCCGGGCGCCGCGCAGGCGGTCGGCGAGGGCCTGCCGCCGCGCCGGGGCCATGACGCCCAGCCGCACCTCCGCGGACCCGACGCCGGGCACCGACAGCGCGGCGGCGCGGACCTCCCGCTCGATGCGGTCGGAGGCGGGGCAGCCGACGACGGTCAGGCTGACGTCGACCAGCGCCGCGCCGTCCTCCACGCGGACGGCGTCCAGCATGTCGAGGTCGGCGAGCGGACGCCGGATCTCCGGGTCCTGCACCGCGCCGACCGCGGCGCGCACCCGCTCGGCCAGATCGGTCACGGCTGCACGGCCCGCCGGGGCCGCTCGTCCTCGTCGTCCTCGTCCTGCTCCTGCGGTCCGCCCTCGCCGCGCTGCTCCTGCGCGCGCAGCGCGCGATCGGCGTCGCGACGGTCCAGCTCCTCCAGCAGCGAGCGCAGCTCCTGGCGCACGAAGTCCTTTGAGGCCATGTCGCGCACCAGCAGGCGGAGGTCCACGATCTCGCGGGCCAGGTACTCGGTGTCGTCCAGGTTGCGCTCGGCGCGCTGCCGGTCCTGCTCGACCTGCACGCGGTCGCGGTCGTCCTGGCGGTTCTGGGCGAGCAGGATCAGCGGAGCGGCGTAGGAGGCCTGCAGCGACAGGATCAGCGTCAGCAGGGGGAAGCCCTGCGCCACCGGGTCGAACTGGGCCCCGGTGGCGGCGATGTTGTTGTACAGCAGCCACACCAGGACGAAGACCGTCATGCCGATGAGGAAGTAGGACGTCCCCATCCCTCGTGCGAACGACTCCGAGAACCGACCGAACCGGTCGCGGTTCGTGCGCGGCCGGCGCCCCCGGGCGAGCCCCTTCGGGGCGCCGAGCGCGTCGACCTCGCGGCGCGGCTCGCCGCGCTCACCGACCGCGGCCACCGGTGGCCCTCCTGGCGGGGCGCGACACGACGGTCACGGCGGAGGTGTCGGCGGAGGGGCGCCGCTGCTCGACCGCGTCGGCGGAGCGCCAGTCGTCCGGCAGCAGGCGGTCGATCACGTCGTCGACCGTCACGACCCCGACCAGGCGGCCGTTCTCGTCGACGACGGGCACCTGCACCAGGTTGTAGCTGGCGAGGATCCGGCTGACCTCCGCCACCGGGGTGTCCGCGCGCACGGGCTCGGTCTGGGTGTCGAGGATGCTGCCGAGCTTCTCGTGGGGCGGGTAGCGCAGCATCCGCTGGAAGTGCACGATGCCGATGAAGCGGCCCGTCGGCGGCTCGAAGGGCGGCAGCGTGATGCAGACGGCCGCGCCGAGGGCCGGGGCCAGCTCGTGCCGGCGGATCAGGGCCAGGCCCTCGGCCACGGTGGCGTCCGCGGACAGGATGATCGGGTCCGGCGTCATCATGCCGCCCGCGGTGTCGGGGTCGTAGGCCAGCAGCATGCGCACGTCGTCGGCCTCCTCCTGCTCCATCAGGTCGAGCAGGGCCTCGCTGCGCTCGTCCGACAGCTTCGCGATCAGGTCCGCGGCGTCGTCCGGCTGCATGGTCTCGAGCACGTCGGCGGCGCGGTCGTCGCCGAGCCGCGCCAGGATGCGCACGCCGGTGTCCTCCGGCATCTCCTCCAGCACGTCGGCCAGCCGCTCGTCGGAGAGCTCGTGCACCACCTCGACCATGCGCTGCTCGGGCAGGTCGAGCAGCGTGGAGGCCAGGTCGGCGGCGGGCAGGTCGGCGGTCGACTGGATCAGCTGCGCGGCCGACTGGCTGCGGCCGCCCCGGTCCTGCTCGCGGATGTCGGCCCACTTCACGAAGGCGGTCGCGCCGCGGCCGAAGGGCGCCGGGCCGGTGCGCGGGCGGCGGACGAACGCTTGGGACACCTCCCACTCGCCGGCGCCCGCCTCCTCGATCGCCACGTCCTCGACGGTCGCCTCACCCGACCCGTCGGCCAGCGAGACGCGGCGGCCCAGCACCTCGGCCAGCACCCGCACCTCGCTGGCGCGCTGCTCGAACCGGCGCACGGTGATCAGGCCCGTGGTGATGACCTGGCCCGCACCGATCGACACGACGCGGCCGATGGAGAGGAAGACGCGGCGGCGGCCGGGGATCTCGACGACCATGCCCACGACCCGCGGGGAGGCCGAGCGGCGGTAGACGACGACCACGTCCCGCACCCGGCCCAGGCGGTCGCCCGAGCGGTCGAAGACGGCGCACCCGGCCAGTCGGGCCACGAAGACGCGCGTCGTGCTCACGGTCTGAGGGTAGTCAAAGGGAGTGGTCGGCGAGTGTCAGGGAACGGATGGGAGACTCCCAGCATGTCGAACACCCAGAGCCCCTTCAGCGCCGCTCGCCGGGTGGCGTTCCCCACGCTGCCCACCGGCGACGTCGTGGCGACCTACAGCACCTACCAGGAGGCCCAGGCGGCGGTCGACCGCCTGGCGGACACCGAGGGCTTCCCGGTGCAGGCGACCTCGATAGTCGGCAGCGACATGAAGAGCGTCGAGCGCGTGACGGGCCGGCTCTCCTGGGGCCGTGCGGCCGCCGGCGGCGCCGCGACCGGCCTCTGGTTCGGCCTGCTGCTCGGCCTCGTGACCACGCTGTTCACCCCGCCGAACACGAACTACGGCGTCGGCTACCTGCTGGGAGCGGTGCTGCTGGGCGCCGCGTTCGGCATGGGGTTCGGCCTGATCTCCTACGCCCTCACCCGCAACCGCCGCGACTTCAGCAGCGTGATGCAGGTGGTCGCCTCCAGCTACTCCGTGGTCGTCGCCCCGGAGGCCGCGAACCGCGCCCGCAACATCCTGGGCGGCGGCACCGCCACCACCACCGTGCAGGACGCGGGGCTGGAGCAGCCCCCGCTGGGCGGCGGGGGCCCGGGCGCGGCGGCCTGATCCGTCGGAGGACGCTGGCCGCGACCGCGCCGCCACCCGGTCCCGGGAGGCGGCGCGGTCGCCACCGGGCTCAGGACCGCTGACGGGCGATCCACGCCTCGACGTCGTCGGGCGTGCGGGGGATCGCGGCCGACAGGTTCTCGCAGCCGTCCGCGGTGACCAGCACGTCGTCCTCGATGCGCACGCCGATGCCGCGGAACTCCTCCGGCACCGTCAGGTCGTCGGGCTGGAAGTAGAGGCCCGGCTCGATCGTGAAGACCATGCCGGGCTCCAGCACGCCGTCCATGTAGAGCTCGCGCCGCGCCTCGGCGCAGTCGTGCACGTCGAGCCCCAGGTGGTGGCTGGTGCCGTGGACCATGTAGCGGCGGTCGGGCCGCTCGACGCCCTCCAGCGCCTCCGCGGGCAGCAGGGGCAGGCCCCAGCCTGCGACCTTCTCCGCGATGACGTCCATCGCCGCCACGTGCAGGTCGCGGAACCTCGCACCCGGCTTCGCCACCGCGAACGCGGCGTCGGCCGCCTCGAGCACGGCCTCGTAGATGCGGCGCTGCACGGGGGAGAAGGTGCCGGTGACCGGCAGGGTGCGGGTGATGTCGGCGGTGTAGAGGCTCGGCAGCTCGACGCCCGCGTCGATCAGCACCAGGTCGCCCGGCACGACCGGGCCGTCGTTGCGAGTCCAGTGCAGGATGCAGGCGTGCGGCCCGGAGGCGGCGATCGTGCCGTAGCCCAGGTCGCTGCCCTCCGAGCGGGCCCGGGTGAAGAAGACGCCCTCGATGACGCGCTCGCCGCGGTCGTGCGCGGTGATGCGGGGCATGGCCGCGATCACGTCGTCGAACCCCTGCTTGGTCGCCGCCACGGCGCCGCGCAGCTGGTCGACCTCGGCGGCGTCCTTCACGAGCCGCAGCTCGGACAGGTCGCGGGCCAGGCCCTCGTCCTCCAGGGTGACGTCGGCGTCCCCGGTCCGCAGGTCGGCGACGTCCGCGGCGTGCAGCCCGAGGGCGGCGCCCACCTCGTCGACCGACGGGCGGCGCCCCACCCAGAACTCCCCGACGGCCGAGTCCGCGTAGAACTCGTCGGTGTCGCGGCCCGCCGCGGGCTGGAAGTAGAGCGTCGCCTCGTGGCCGCCCTCGACCGGGTCGAGCACCAGCACCGAGCCGGCGACCGTCTCGTCGCCCCAGCCGGTGAGCCACGCGAACGCGGAGTGCGGGCGGTACGGGTAGTCGGTGTCGTTGGAGCGCACCTTCTGAGCCCCGGCCGCCACGACCAGGCGCTCGCCCGGCCGCTTCGCCGAGATCGCCGCGCGGCGGGCGACGGCGGCCTGCGCCATCGGCGAGACCGGCGGCACGGGGGCCGGGCGGTCCGCCCACCCGCTGGCGATGTACCGGGTGAAGGCCGCCGACTTCGGGATCTCGGTGCGGCTGCTCGGCTGCTGGTCCGTGCCCTGCGCCTCCGCGGGAAGCGCGTCCACGTCGGTCGTCTGCTCGCTCGTCATGCCCCCATCCTCCTCCTCCGCACCGGCGGTCGGCACGTGCGGATCCGGCTCGCGCCGAGGCCCTAACGTGCATCCGTGAGCACCGTCTTCGACGACTCGGGCCTCGAGTTCGAGTCCGACTCCCTGCGCGTCGTCGGACGCATCGGCAGCACCGTCGTGCGGCGCACCGGGTGGTGGTCCTCGGCGGTGCACGACCTGCTGCGGCACCTGGAGCGGGTCGGGTTCGCGGAGTCGGTGCGCTACCTGGGCCGCGACGCCGACGGCAACGAGGTGCTGACGTACATCGAGGGCACGAGCGGCGAGGACGCCTGGGCGCAGGTCGTGCCGGAGGACGGGCTGCGCGAGTACGCCCGCCTGATCCGCCGCTACCACGACGCCGTGCAGGACTACGTGCCCCCGCGGCGCACGGAGTGGATGACGGAGGCGCACGGCCTGCGGATCGGCGAGATCCTCACCCACGGCGACGTCGGCCCGTGGAACACGGTGTGGCGCGACGGCCGCGCGGTCGGGCTGCTCGACTGGGACCTGGCCGGTCCGCGCCCGGCCCTGCACGACATCGGCTACGCGCTGGAGTACGTGACGCCGTTCCGGGACGACGAGGCCAGCATGCGCGACTTCGGCCACCCCTCCCCGCCCGACCGGCGTCGCCGCACGCGCGTGTTCGCGGAGGCCTACGGGCTGCCCTCGACCGACGGGCTGGTCGACGCGGTGATCGCGCAGCAGGAGGCCACGCAGCGCTACACGCGCGAGCTGGCCGAGCGGGGCCTGCACCCGCACGTGGAGTGGATGGCCCAGGGCTTCGCCGCGGCCCAGCAGGCGCGCATCGACTGGAGCCGCGCCAACCGGCACCTGTTCGACTGAGGCGGCGTCAGCCGGCGGGCGAGAGCCGCGCGAGCACCGGGCGGTGGTCGCTGCCCGCGGAGTCCTGGTCCGTCAGCACCCGGAAGCCGGCGAAGCGCCAGTTCGGGGTCGCGAGCACGTGGTCGATCGGCGTGCCGAGCAGGCCGGGCAGGCTGGTGGGCCACGTGCCGACCGCGCCGTTGCGGGTGGCCAGCGCCCCGTCCCGGCAGGCGGCCAGCTGCCCCGCCCCGCTGCCGAGGCCGGCGAAGTGGTCGAGCGTCGCGTTGAAGTCGCCCGCCAGCAGCACGTTGCGCCCGTCGCACCGCTCCGCGACCCAGGCGAGGTCCGCCCGCCACCCCTCCGGGTCGGGCTCGTAGGGCGCCAGCGTGTGCACGGCGACGATGCGCGGGCCGTTCTGGCCGCCGGAGGGCTGCACCACGACGCTGGGCACCCCGGTCGTGTCGCCCACCGACCGCACCTGCGCGTAGGGCCCGAGCGCGCGGGAGACGAGCAGCGAGGTCGAGCGCGCGGGGATGCCCGGCTGCTGGTCCCGCGAGAAGACGCGGAAGCCCGGCCCGTCCTCGGCCAGCAGCCGGGCGATCTGCCGAGCGCGGTCGCGGGTCGTCTCCGGCAGCGCGATCACGTCGGCGCCGTCCGCCGCGGCGACCCGGGCGACGGCGTCGGCGGGCACCGAGTCGCCCAGCGTGTTCCAGCTGAGCAGGGTCAGGTCGTTCGCGCCGGCCCGCGGCACGTCCGGCGCCCCGATGCCGCGCACCAGCAGCACCGCGGCGACGCCCGCCGCGTAGACGACCAGCACCAGCGCGAGCACCCCGGCCAGGCGGCGCAGCCCCGGCAGCACGTGGCCCAGCGCGGTCGCCACCACCGCGACGCCGAGCGCCGCGATCACCGTCGCGCCGCGGAAGGACACGGCCTGTGCGGCGCCCGCGGCGCGCTGCAGGTCGAGCGCCTGCGGCCACGCCAGCACACCGAGGCCGGCGGTCAGGACGACGATCAGGGCCGCCGCGGCGAGGCGGAGGGGCATGGGCGGCAACGCTACGTGCCGGTCCGCGCGGTCCCCGTCCGCCTCGCGGGCGCCCGGCGGGCTCGTACGATGGCCGGATGCCCGTCGGGACCGCCTTCGACCTGCACACCCACTCCACGGTCTCCGACGGCACCGAGCCGCCCGCGCAGGTCGTGCGGCAGGCGGCGGCCCAGGGGCTGGGCGGGCTCGCGCTGACGGACCACGACTCGACGGCCGGCTGGCCGGACGCCACCGCCGCCGCGCGGGAGACCGGCACCGCCCTGATCCCCGGCATCGAGCTCTCCACCCGGCTCGGCTGGCGCAGCGTGCACGTGCTCGGCTACCTGGTCGCCCCCGACGACGCGGCGCTGGTCGCGGAGACCGACCGCATCCGCGAGTCCCGCCTGACCCGAGCGCGCCGCATCGTCGACTCCATCGCGCAGGACCACCCGATCACCTGGGAGGACGTGGTCGCGCAGACCGGCGAGGGCGCCACGGTCGGCCGCCCGCACATCGCCGACGCGCTGGTGGCGCTGGGCATCGAGCCCGACCGCAGCGCCGCCTTCGCCGGCACCCTGCACCCGCGCCGCGGGCACGTGGAGCCGCACTACGCGCCCGCGCCGGTGGACGGCGTGCGGCTGATCCGCGCGGCGGGCGGCGTGCCGGTGCTGGCGCACCCCGGCGCGACCCGGGCCGAATGGGTGCTCCCCGAGGAGGAGGTCGCCCTGCTGATCGACGCCGGCCTCTTCGCGATGGAGGCGGACCACCCCGAGAACACGCGCGACGGCGGCGTGCTCGCCCACGAGATGGCGGCCCGCCTGGGGGTCCCCGTCACCGGCTCCAGCGACTACCACGGCAGCGGCAAGCCGAACCGGCTGGGGCAGCGCACCACCGCCCCCGCCGTCGTCGACGCCCTGCTGGAGCAGGCGACCGGCTGGCGGCCCGTCCTGCCCTGAGGCCCGTCAGGAACCCGGAGCCGGAGTCAGTCGATCTCGAGCCAGGCGCGCAGCGCCTCGACGCCCTCGAGCAGCACGTGGGGGCGCAGGTCGGGGCCGCGCGACTCCCACATCTCCCGCGTCATGCGGAAGCGCTTCTGCACCGTGACGCGGCCCTCGCGGTCCAGCCGCTCCTCGCCGTTCGGCTCGTAGCCCAGCTTGCGCGTGACGGCGTTGGAGGCGGCGTTGTCGGCCCATGCGGAGGTGGTCACCTCGTCCGCGCGCAGCCCCTCGAAGGCCAGCGTGAGGATCGCGATGCGGTTCAGGGTGCCGATGCCCTTGCCCTGCCACGCCTGCCCCAGCCACGACCCGCTCTCGGCGGATCGCGTGGTGCGGAAGTTCTCGGACGTCAGGCTCTGCACGCCGATCAGCGTGTGGTCGAGGCGCGCCGCGAACTCGAGCGACCACTTGTCCGGGCGCATCTCCTGGCGCAGCCCCGAGTGGTACCGGAACACGTTCCGCGCCACCTCGACGTCGGAGCCGCGCGTCCACGGCGACTGGAACGGCAGGAAGTTGCCGTGGATGCCGCCCGCGGCCAGGCGGCCCAGGTCGAGGGCGGTGCGGTCGTCCACCGGGGCGAGCTCCACGTCGGAGACCTGGATCTTCACACCGAGCAGGGGCCAGACGTCGACGTCGGAGGGGGTCGGCACGCGAGGAATCGTATCGGCGCGCGCCGACCCTCCGGGTCAGGCCGAGGGCGCTGTCGGGCGGGAGCCGCGACGGCGGCGGCGACGGGTCGGGCCCGCCCCGTCGTGGGTGCCGCTGCCCGGCACGTGCTCCTCGTGGGCCGTCGCACCCGACTCCGGGACCGACTCCGTCGACGGCTGCTCGCCCGACGCCGCTCCGTCGGGCTGCTGCGCACCGGGCGTCTCGGCGCCGCCGGCGCCCCGGCGCCGCGTGCGCGAGCGGGACCGGCTGCTGCGGCCCTGCTCGCCCTCGGCGCGCTCCGGACGCTCGCCCCGCTCGCCGCGGGCGGGTCGCTCCGGACGGTCGGCGCGGGGCTCGCCGGCGGGAGCCGCGCGGCGCAGGCGGCCCTTGGTGCCCTCCGGGATGCCCAGGTCGGTGTAGAGGTGCGGGGAGGAGGAGTAGGTCTCCACCGGCTCCGGCTTGCCGAACTCCAGCGCCTTGTCGATCAGGGCCCACTTGTGCAGGTCGTCCCAGTCGACGAAGGTCACCGCGGTGCCGGTCTTGCCGGCGCGGCCGGTGCGGCCGGCGCGGTGCAGGTAGGCGTCCGCGTCCTCCGGGATCGTGTGGTTGATCACGTGCGTCACGTCGTCGACGTCGATGCCGCGCGCCGCCACATCGGTGGCGATCAGCACGTCCTTCTTCCCGGTGCGGAACGACGCCATCGCGCGTTCGCGCTGGTCCTGGCCCAGGTCGCCGTGCACGGCCGCGGCCTCGAACCCGCGGTCGCCCAGCTCCTCCTGCAGCCGCGCGGCGGCGCGCTTGGTGCGGGTGAAGATCACGGTCTTGCCGCGGCCCTCGGCCTGCAGGATGCGGGCGATGACCTCGTCCTTGTCCAGGGAGTGCGCGCGGTAGACGACGTGGCGGATGTTCGCCTGCGTCAGTCCCTCGTCGGGGTTCGTGGCCCGGATGTGCACCGGCCGGTTCATGAAGCGGCGGGCCAGGGCGACGATCGCGCCCGGCATGGTCGCCGAGAACAGCATCGTGTGGCGGCCGGCCGGCGTCTGCGCGAACAGCTTCTCGATGTCGGGCAGGAAGCCCAGGTCGAGCATCTTGTCGGCCTCGTCGAGCACCATCTCGCGGATGCCCGCGAAGCTGATCAGGCGCTGCCCGGCCAGGTCGAGCAGGCGGCCAGGCGTGCCGACCACGATCTGCGCACCGGCCTTCAGCTGCTCCACCTGGCCCTCGTAGGCCTTGCCGCCGTAGATCGCGGCGACCTGCGTGGGCCGGTTCGCGGTGGCCATGACCAGGTCCTCCGCGACCTGCACGCACAGCTCGCGGGTGGGCACGACGACCAGCACCTGCACGCCGGGCTGCGGCTCGCGGCCCAGGCGCTGGATGATCGGCAGGCCGAAGCCCAGGGTCTTGCCGGTGCCGGTCTTGGCCTGGCCGATGATGTCCTGGCCGGACAGGCCGAGGGGGATGGTCTGGGCCTGGATGGGGAACAGCTCGAGGATCCCGTGGGCGCTGAGCGCGGCCACCAGGTCGTCGTCGATGCCGAGTTCTGCGAAGGTCAAGAGGGAGTGCCTGTCGTTCGGC
>JAKONM010000183.1 GCA_022701925.1 Microbacteriaceae bacterium | reverse complement strand
GAGCGCGACATCACCCGGGGCGGGCTGGACGTGGTGCCCGCCGAGGTCTTCGACGGCGTCGACTACGCGGCGCTCGGGCACGTGCACTCCAAGGCGCGGCTGGCCGAGCACGTGCGGTACTCCGGCGCCCCGCTGCACTACTCCTTCGGCGAGACCTCGCCGGCCCGCGGCGGGTGGCTGGTCGAGCTGGACGCCGACGGGCTCGCGTCGGTCGAGTGGCTCGACCTGCCGGTCCCGCGGCCCCTCGCGCGGCTGACGGGGGCCCTGGAGGACCTGCTGGCCGACCCGGCGCACGACGACCTGCGCGAGCACTGGCTGCAGGTCGTGCTGACCGACCCGGCCCGCCAGCAGGACGCGATGACCCGGCTGCGGGCGCGCTTCCCCCACGTGGCGGTGCTGGAGCACCGGCCCGAGGGCGGTGCCAGGGCCGACGGACGCAGCTACGGCGAGCGCACCACCGGCAAGGACGACCTGGCGCTCGTGGGCGGCTTCCTCGAGCTGGTCCGGGCCGGCAGCGGTCCCTCCTCGCCCGAGGCCGCCCTGATCGCCGACGTGCTGGCGGCCTGCGCGGCCGCGGAGCGCGCGGCGTGAGGATCCGGCGGCTCGTCGTCGCCGGCTTCGGTCCGTTCGCGCACCGCCAGGAGGTCGACTTCGCCGCGCTGGACGCGGCCGGCCTGTTCCTGATCACCGGACGCACGGGCAGCGGCAAGTCGAGCCTGCTCGACGCCGTGTGCTTCGCGCTCTACGGCAGCGCCCCGCGCTACGAGGGCGGCAAGGGCCGGCTGCGCAGCGACCTCGCGGGCCCGGACGACGCCACGAGGGTCGAGCTGGAGTTCGACGCGGGCGGCGAGCGGTGGCGGGTCGAGCGCTCCCCCGAGCACGAGCGCCCGAAGCGGCGCGGCGAAGGCACGACCCTGCAGCGCGAGGAGGCGCGACTGTACCGGCGGGAGGGCGACGAGTGGGTCGGCCTGGCCGCCCGCGCGGTCGACGTCGCCGAGCTGCTGGCGCCGGTGCTGCAGCTGACCCGCGAGCAGTTCCTGCAGGTGATCCTGCTGGCGCAGGGGCGGTTCCAGCAGTTCCTGCGGGCCAGGAGCGAGGAGCGGGTCGCGCTGCTGCGGGCGCTGTTCGGCACGGAGCGGTTCGAGCGGTTCGAGCAGGAGCTGGTGCAGCGGGCGCGCGCGCTCGAGCAGGCGGTCGCCGGCGTCGGCGGCGCGCTCGAGACCGACCTGCTGCGCCTCGCCGACGCAGCCGGCCTCGACGCGCCTCCGGAGCCGGCCGACGCCCCGGCCGCCGTCGCCGCCCTGGCCGAGCGGGCCGCGGAGGCCGCCGCGCTGGCCGCCTCGGCGCGGGCGGCCTTCCGCCTCGCCGACGGCCGCCTGGCGGAGCAGGTGCGGGTCGCGGACCTGCAGCGGCGGCGGTCGGCGGCCACGGAGGCGCTGCGCGCGCTGACGCAGCAGGCGGACCGGGCCGACGCCGCGCGTGGACGCCTCGCGGCAGCCGTGCGCGCGCTGCCCGTGGTCCCGGCGGCCGACCGTCTCCGGCGCGCCGACGCGGCGTCGACCGCCGCCCGGGCGGCGCTGACGACCTCCGAGCGCGCCGCGGGCGGACCGGTGCCGGACCCGGCCGCCGGCGCGGCCGCCGCGGAGACGGCGCTCGGCGCGCTGGCCGCGCCGCTCGCGGACGAGACCGCGCTGCCGCGGCTGTCCGCCGACGCCGACCGGGCGGAGGCGGCGCTGGCGCGGGCCGCGGCGGCGCTGGAGGCGGCGGAGCAGCAGGCGCTGCGCCTGCCGGTGCAGCGCGCCGCGGTCGCGGCCGAGCGCTCCGCCGCCGGCGAGCGGGCCGCCCTGCTGCCGGCCGCCGAGGACGCGGTGCGGCGCGCGGCCGCGGCGGTCGCCGGGGCGGAGGCCGCCCGCGACCTGCTGACGGAGGCGTCCGCGGCGGACCGCCGCCACGCCGAGGCCCTGGCCGCCGAGCGCGACGCCGCCGAGCACACGAGGCGACTCGTCGAGGCCCGGCTGGCCGGCGCCGCCGCGCTGCTGGCCGAGACGCTGCAGCCGGGCGGTCCCTGCCCGGTGTGCGGCGCGCTCGAGCACCCGGCGCCGGCGCCCGCCGGCCCCGACCGCGTGGACGACGAGGCCGTGTCCGCCGCCCAGCGGGCGCAGGACGCCGCGCTGGACGCGCGCGTGCGGGCCGGTGCCGAGGCCGCGGCGGTGCGGGTCGACCTGGCGGCTGCACGCGCGGCGTCGCAGGGCCTGGAGGTCGAGGCGGCCCGGCTGGCGGAGGCGGCTGCCGCGGCGGCCCTGCAGCAGGCCGAGCACGCGGAGCAGCGGGCGGTCGCGCTGCTGGCGGACCTCCAGGCGCTGGAGGCCGCCGAGGCGCGGGCCGCGGAGACGGTCGACGCGGCGCGCCTGGCGGCGGACGAGCAGCGGGCGCTCGCGGTGCGCGCCCGGCTCGACGCGGACGCGGCGCGGCAGCGGGTGGCGGCCGCGCGGGGCGACCACGCCAGCGTCGCCGACCGGGCCGCGCGGCTCCGCGCCGAGCGGGACGCGCTGCGCGGGCTCGAGGCCGCGGCCCGGTCGGCGGCCACCGCCGAGGACGAGCAGCGGCGCGCGGCCGCGGTGGTCGAGGGCCTGCTGGCGGAGTCGGGGTTCGACGACCTCGAGCAGGTGCGCGCCGCGGCGCTGCCCGGTCCCGAGCGCGAGGCGCTCGACGCGCGCATCCGTCGGCACGACGAGGCGGTGGCGGCGGCCGGCGCGCAGCTGGGCGACCCGGAGGTGGCCGGTGCGCCCGCCGAGCCCGCCGACGTCCAGGGCGCGGTGGACGCGAAGTCGCGGGCGCTGGACGCGCAGCACGACGCCGACGCCGCGGCCGCCGACCTCGCCGCCCGGGTCGACCATGCCGCCGTCGTGGCGGAACGCGTCGCCGCCGCCTCCGCCGCGATCGCGGCCGACCGCGACCGCCTGCAGGTGATCGCCCCGCTCGCCGCCGTCGTCCGCGGCGGCGGCGGCAACTCGAAGCGGATGCGGCTGGAGGCCTACGTGCTGGCCGCCCGCCTCGAGCAGATCGTCGCGGCGGCGAACCTCCGCCTCGCGACCATGACCGACGGGCGCTACACCCTGCGCCACGACGACGGCCCGGCGGAGCGGAACGCCCACTCGGGTCTGGGGCTCGACGTGATGGACGAGCACACCGGCCGGGCCCGCTCCATCGTCTCCCTCTCCGGCGGCGAGACCTTCCTCGCGTCCCTGGCGCTGGCGCTCGGGCTGGCCGAGGTCGTGTCCGCGGAAGCGGGCGGGGTGCGGCTGGAGACGCTGTTCGTGGACGAGGGGTTCGGCTCGCTGGACCGCCAGACCCTCGACACGGCGATGGAGACACTCGATTCCCTGCGGGCGGGCGGCCGGGTGGTCGGCCTGATCAGCCACGTCGAGGCGATGCAGGAGGACATCCCCGCCGGCCTCCACGTGGAGCGCGGTCCGGACGGCTCGAGCACCGTGCGGATGCGGGCGGCGGTCCCGGCCTGACCGGGCGCGGCGTTCAGGACCGGGGAGCGATCACCTGCGCGAAGCGCGCCCGCCGGTCACCGTGCACCAGCTCGCTGGTGGCGTCGTCGCGCTGGGTCACGCGGACGGTGCCGGTGAAGAGTCCGGCGGCCCAGGAGTCGACCGCTCCCGCGCCCGGGCAGGCCTCCTGCCCGCTGACGGTCGTGCCGACGCGGATCGCGTCGCGGGTGACGGTCACCTCGCCCTCGCCGCCGTTGCAGTCGCCGCTCCAGATCAGCCGGTCGCGGCCGTCGACGCGCTCGACGCGGAAGGTGATCGCCCCGCCCTGCGGCTCCGCCGCGGCCCGCCCGTCGACCGACCCCTCGACGGAGACGAAGACCACGCAGCCGTAGGGCCCGGCGTCCAGCGCGGCCGAGCAGGGCCGCAGCGGCCGGCCCTGGTCGCCGCCGAGCAGCACGAAGCCGGCGACGACCAGGACGAGCAGCACCACCGTGGCGCCGAGCGCGATCACCACCGGCGGCAGCCGGCGCAGCGCGTTCACTCCGCCGGCGGCGCCAGCAGGGCGGCGACGGCGTCGACCGCCTGGCCGACCGGCGTCGGCGTGCGCTCACCGGACGCGCGGTCCCACAGCTCGACGACGCCGTCCGCCAGGCCCCGCCCCACCACCACGATGGTCGGCACCCCGAGCAGCTCGGCGTCCGCGAACTTCACGCCGGGCGACGCCTTGCGGTCGTCGACCAGCACGTCCGCGCCGCGCAGCTCGAGCTCGCGGCCGATCCGCTCCGCCTCGTCCAGCACGGCCGCGTCCTTGCCCGTGGCGACGACGTGCACGTCGAAGGGGGCGACGGAGCGCGGCCACACCAGGCCCCGGTCGTCTGCGCCCTGCTCGGCGATCAGCGCCAGCACGCGGGTGATCCCGATGCCGTAGGAGCCCATCGTGACGGTGACCAGCTTGCCGTTCGGGTCGAGCACCTTCAGCCCCAGGGCGTCCGCGAACTTGCGGCCGAGGGCGAACACGTGCCCCATCTCGACGCCGCGCGCCAGCTCGATCGGGCCGGAGCCGTCGGGAGCGGGGTCGCCGGCGCGCACGACGGCGACCTCCACGGTGCCGTCCGCATTGAAGTCACGGCCCGCGACCACGGACAGGGCGTGCCGTTCGGGCTCGTTCGCGCCGGTGACCCACGCGGTGCCGTCGACGACCCGGGGGTCGACGAGGTAGCGGATGCCGGTGCTGGAGGCGTCGCCGAGCACGGGACCGGCCGCGCTCCACGGTCCGATGTAGCCCTTGACCAGGCCCGGGTTCGCGGCGAGGTCCGCCTCGGTCGCCGCCTCGACCTCAGCGGGGTAGAACGCGGCCTCGGCGCGCTTCATGTCGACGTCGCGGTCGCCGGGCAGGCCCACCACGACCTGCTCCCGCCGGCCGTCGGGGTGGGTCAGCGACAGGACGACGTTCTTCAGCGTGTCCGCCGCGGTCCACTCGCGGTCGTCCCGCGGCTGCTCGGCGTTGACCAGCGCGACGAGGGAGGTGATCGTGGGGGTGTCCGGCGAGTCGAACACCGTCGCGGGGGCCGATCCCTCCAGCGGGCGGGGCGCGGGCGGCGTGGTGCGGTACGCCTCGACGTTCGCCGCATAGCCCCCGGCGGAGCGCACGAAGGTGTCCTCCCCGATCGCGGTGGGGTGCAGGAACTCCTCGCTGCGGGAACCGCCCATGGCGCCAGCGTGCGCCGAGACGATCGCGTACTCCAGGCCCAGGCGTCGGAAGATCCGCTCGTAGGCGTCCCGCTGCACCTGGTACGAGGCGGCCAGGCCGTCGTCGTCCACGTCGAACGAGTAGGCGTCCTTCATCGTGAACTCGCGGCCGCGCAGCAGGCCGGCACGGGGCCTGGCCTCGTCGCGGTACTTGTCCTGGATCTGGTACAGCGACAGCGGCAGCTCCTTGTACGAGGAGTACAGGTCCTTCACGAGCAGTGTGAAGACCTCCTCGTGCGTCGGGGCGAGCAGGTGATCGGCGCCCTTGCGGTCCTGCAGCGTGAAGATGCCGTCGCCGTACTCGGTCCAGCGCCCCGAGGCCTCGTAGGGCTCGCGCGGCAGCAACGCCGGGAAGTGCACCTCCTGGGCGCCCGCCGCGTCCATCTCCTCGCGCACGACCCGCTCGATGCGGGCCTTGACCCGCAGGCCGAGGGGCAGCCAGGCGAAGATGCCGGGGCCCTGGCGGCGCACGTAGCCGGCGCGGACCAGCAGGCGGTGGCTCGCGACCTCGGCGTCGGCCGGGTCCTCGCGCAGGGTGCGGAGGAACAACCGGCTCATGCGCGTGACCATGGTCGTCGATGCTACCGAGGGCCCGCAGGGGCTCCCGGACGCGGGCACGGCCCCGGTCGGGCAGGACCGGGGCCGTGGGAGCGGGCGTTCGGGCCGCGCTGACGGGCCACGGTAGGCGCGGGGCCGAGCCGCCTCAAGGCCCGTACCGCCCCCAGATCGCGGGGCCTCGACGGCGCGAGCGGCCGGGGTCAGACGGTGACGACCTCGGGGGTGCCGGTGGCGCCCGGGCCCATCTCGTCGGCCAGGCGGTTCGCCTCCTCGATCAGCGTCTTGACGATCTCGGACTCGGGGACGGTCTTGATGACCTCGCCCTTGACGAAGATCTGGCCCTTGCCGTTGCCGCTCGCCACGCCCAGGTCGGCCTCGCGGGCCTCGCCGGGCCCGTTGACGACGCAGCCCATCACGGCGACGCGCAGCGGCACGCTCATGCCCTGCAGACCCTCGGTCACGTCCTCGGCCAGGGAGTAGACGTCGACCTGCGCCCGCCCGCACGACGGGCAGCTGACGATCTCGAGCTTCCGCTCGCGCAGGTTCAGCGACTGCAGGATCTGCAGGCCGACCTTGATCTCCTCGACGGGAGGCGCCGACAGCGAGACGCGGATGGTGTCGCCGATGCCCTCCGACAGCAGGATGCCGAACGCGGTGGCGCTCTTGATCGTCCCCTGGAAGGCGGGCCCCGCCTCCGTCACGCCGAGGTGCAGCGGCCAGTCGCCCCGCTCCGCGAGCAGCCGGTAGGCCTTCACCATGACGACCGGGTCATTGTGCTTGACCGAGATCTTGAAGTCGTGGAAGTCGTGCTCCTCGAACAGGCTCGCCTCCCAGACCGCGCTCTCCACGAGCGCCTCGGGGGTCGCCTTCCCGTACTTCTCGAGCAGCCGCGGGTCCAGGGAGCCGGCGTTCACGCCGATGCGCAGGGAGACGCCGGCGGCCTTCGCGCGGCGCGCGATCTCGCCGACCTGGTCGTCGAACTTGCGGATGTTGCCCGGGTTCACGCGCACCGCCGCGCAGCCTGCGTCGATCGCGGCGTACACGTAGTTCGGCTGGAAGTGGATGTCGGCGATGACCGGGATCTGGCTCTTCTTGGCGATGATCGGCAGCGCCTCGGCGTCGTCGCGGCTGGGCACGGCGACGCGGACGATGTCGCACCCGGAGGCGGTGAGCTCGGCGATCTGCTGCAGCGTCGCGTTGATGTTCGGGGTGGGCGTCGTGGTCATCGACTGGACGCTGACCGGCGCGTCACCGCCGACCAGGACCTTGCCGACCTTGATCTGGCGCGACTTGCGACGCGGGGCCAGGGTCTCGGGCTTCGGCTTCGGCATGCCGATGTTCAGTGCGGGCACGATGCTCCTCCTTGCGGCTTCCAGGCTACGGCTCGCCCGCTGCCCGCCCGCGCAGGCCGGCGGGGAGGGGGCTGTGAGCGGCGGTTCCGGCGCGGCCGGGGCGAGAGCGGGTTCCCGCGCGGTCGGGTTCCAGCGGGTTCCAGCGCGGTCAGTTCCAGCGTGCGCGGATCAGGAGATCCGGCGCGGACCGCTCCAGCACGGTCGACGGGGCCGGATCCCCTGATCCGCCTGCGACCCGCGGTCCCGCTCCGCCTGCGGCCCGGTCCGCGCGCCGCCTCCCCGGGTCTGCAACACCATCGCCCGCGCCCGCGCCCGCGCCCGCGGCCGCCGAAGGCGCCGCGCCAGCAGGCCGTGAGCCGGAAGCCCGTTCAGGGCTTCCGGTACGGCACAGCTTCAGATCCGCCCGCGGATCTGAAGCCATGGACTCAGAACAGCTGGATGGGCCGGACGATGTCGGCGTAGATGAGCAGCGCGCTCATGCCGCCGAGCAGGATCGCGACGGCGAAGGTCAGCGGCATCAGGCGGGCGGTGTCGACGGGGCCGGGGTCGGGGCGGCGCAGCAGGCGGGCGATGCGCCGCCGCAGACCCTCCCAGAGCGCGCCCGCGACGTGGCCGCCGTCCAGGGGCAGCAGCGGCACCAGGTTGAAGACGAACAGGGCGATGTTCAGGCTGCCGAGGATGCCGACGAGGCTGGCGGCCTTCGACAGCACCGGCACCTCCTGGTTCGCGGCGATCTCGCCGGCGACGCGGCCGACGCCGACGACGCTGATCGGACCGTTCGGGTCGCGCTCGCCGCCGCCGAACGCCGCCTGCGCGACGCCGACCAGGCGGGCGGGCAGGTTCACGATCACGCCGGCGACGGAGGTGATGTTCGTCCAGACGGCGGGCAGCACGGCGGTGACCGGCTGCTGCTGCAGCGCCTGCTGCGGGCTGATGCCGATGAATCCGACGGTGGTGGTGCGGGTCGTGCCGTCCGCGTTCCGCACGACCGCGCCGGCGCCGTCGGTCACGGCGACGGTGTTGGTGCGCGGGGTGACCCGGATCTGCTTCGTCGCGCCGGCGGCGTCGCGGACGGTCAGGACGATGGGGGTGCCGTCGGAGGTGCGGATGATGCCGGTGACGTCGTTCCAGGCGCGCACCGGGGTGCCGTCGATCGCGGTGATCGTGTCGCCGGGCCGCAGGGCGGTGCCGGCGGCGGGCGCGGCGGGGTCGTCGGCGGTGCAGGTCTGGCGCGTCTGCGTCGCGGGCACGACGCACTGCGAGATGGAGGCGACGGTGGTGGTGGGCGTGTAGACGCCGAACCCCATCAGCACGACGCCGGTCAGCACCACGCCGAGCACGAGGTTGACGGCGGGGCCGCCCAGCATGATGACGATGCGCTTCCAGACGGCGAGCCGGTAGAAGGCGCGGGCG
>JAKONM010000182.1 GCA_022701925.1 Microbacteriaceae bacterium | reverse complement strand
GTCGCCGTCCGCCTCGACGACAGGCCGGGTCGACCCGGCCGCACGCGCTCCCGGGCACCGGGCGCGGGGTCCGCCCCGCGCCGCCTCGCCTCCTGACGACCCAGCTGACGACCCGGCGCGGGGGACCCCACGTCCCCTCGCACCCGTCTGGAGCTCCGTCGTGCCCGAGTCCTGGTCCCTGCTCAACCCCCTCGCCTGGCTGGAGGCCGCCGTCTCCGGCGTCCTCGTGGCAGCCCACGCCCTGCTCGCCGCAGCGGGGCTCGACCCCGCCGGCGGCGCGGCGTGGACGGCGGCCGTCGTCGTCCTCGTGGTGGTGGTGCGCGTCGCCCTGCTGCCCCTCGTGGTGCGGGGCCTGCGCGCCGCCCACCGGTCCGCTGCGCTGGCACCGCAGCTGCGCGCGCTGCAGGCGCGGTACTCCCGCCCCGCCGGGTCGACGGCCGGTGGCGGCCGTCCCCGGCTGACGCGCGACCCGGCCGACCTGGCCCGCCTGCGGGCGGAGCAGACGGCCCTGTACCGCGAGGCCGGGGTCTCGCCGCTGGCCCCGCTCCTGCCGGCGCTGCTGCAGGTCCCGGTGATGATCGCCCTGGCGCGGGTGCTCGACGGCGCGGCCCGCGGGCACGCCGTCGGGCTGCTCACCCCCGTCCTGGCGCTGCAGGCCGGAGCGGCGACGGTGCTCGGTGCGCCGCTGTCGGGGTCGCTGCTGGGTGGCGGAGCGGGTGCGCTGCTCGGCGGGGTGCTCGTGCTCGTCGTCGCCTCGACCACCTGGGCGACCACCTACCTGCAGCTCACCCGGGGCACAGACTCCGCGGCGCTCGAGGGGCCGGCCGGGCAGGCGCAGCGGGCGACGGTCTGGCTCCTGCCGCTGGTCATGGCTGCGACCAGCGCCGCAGTGCCGCTGGGGCTGCTCGTCTACTGGGCCACGTCGGCGGTGTGGTCGCTCGGCCAGCAGCTGGCGGTGCTGCGCTGGCTGCCGACGCCCGGGTCGCCCGCCGCGGCGGCGCGGGACGCCCGCAGGGGGGCGGCCAGCCGCGCCGTCACGGCCCGCTGAGGGGTCTGCGTGGTCGTAGCGGCGTGCAGAAGTGCCGGTCGGGCCGGCGCCCGCGCAGGCGCGGAGGAGTTCTGCACGCCGGTACGACCACCCGCACGGCCGAGGCCTTCGCCGCCCGGGGTGGCACGGCCCCGCCGCCGCGCCACGACGACCGGCTCAGCGCACCCGAGCGCTGCCGGGTGCTGGGCGGCCTCGGCCGTCGGCACGCCGACGAGGTGCGGCGCAGCGGCCCCAGCGCCGTGCTCGCTGCCTGGCGCTGAGGTCCGCTGCGCTGCTCCGGAGGTCCGCTGGCACCGCGGCCGGAGGGTGGGGGTTGGGGGTCAGGCCCAGGGGTCGGCGATGCCGACGTAGAGGGTCTCGAGGAACTCCTCGATGCCCTCCTCGCCGCCCTCGCGGCCCAGCCCCGACTGCTTCACCCCGCCGAACGGCGCCGCCGGGTTGGAGATCACCCCGGTGTTGATGCCGAGCATCCCCGTCTCCAGGCGCTCGGCCAGGCGCAGCGCCCGCGACGTCGAGGCGGTGTACGCGTAGGAGATGAGGCCGAACTCGGTGTCGTTGGCGAGCGCGACGGCCTCGTCCTCGGTCTCGAAGGTGGTCACCGGGGCGACCGGACCGAAGATCTCCTCCTTCAGCAGCCTCGAGCCGAGCGGCACGTCGCCCAGCACCGTGGGGGAGAAGAAGTACCCCGGTCCCTCGACCCTGCCGCCCCCCGTGAGCACGCGAGCGCCGCGGGAGACGGCGTCGTCGACCAGCTCGGCGATCTTCGCGCGGCCCTTCTCGTTGATGATGGGGCCGACCTGCGCGCCGTCCTCGGTGCCCCGCGACACCTTCATCGCCCCGACCCGCGCCGCGAGCTTCGAGGAGAACTCCTCCGCCACCGAGGCGTGCACGTAGAAGCGGTTGGCCGAGGTGCAGGCCTCCCCGCCGTTGCGCAGCTTGGCGAGCAGCGCGCCCTCGACCGCGGCGTCGACGTCGGCGTCCTCGAAGACGAGGAACGGCGCGTTGCCGCCGAGCTCCATCGACGTCCGCAGCACCTGCTCGGACGCCTGCTTCAGCAGCTGCTTGCCCACCGGCGTGGAGCCCGTGAACGACAGCTTGCGCAGGCGCGGGTCGGCGATGAGTGGCCCGGTCACCTCACCGGCCCTGGTGCACGGGATGACGTTGACCACCCCCGCGGGCAGCCCGGCGTCGAGCAGCACCTGGGCGAACAGCAGCGCCGTCAGCGGCGTCTCGGCCGCCGGCTTGAGCACCACGGTGCAACCCGCCGCCAGCGCCGGAGCGATCTTGCGGGTGGCCATCGCCAGCGGGAAGTTCCAGGGGGTGATGAACAGGCACGGCCCCACCGGCTTCTTCACCACGAGCAGGCGCTGCTTGCCGTCGGGCGCCGGCAGGTACCGGCCCGCCACGTGCGCGGCCTGCTCCGAGCTCCACCGCAGGAACTCTGCGCCGTAGGCGACCTCGCCGCGCGCCTCCGC
>JAKONM010000057.1 GCA_022701925.1 Microbacteriaceae bacterium | reverse complement strand
GAGGTGGGCTGGCCTCCTGCGCGGCCCCAGAGGCGTACCTCCGAATCGCGTCGCTCTCGGCGGACTGGACGAAGGGCGATGCGAAGCGCAGAGCCACGGCGGTGGCCGACCGGATCGAGCACGGCCTGGCGGAAGCTCCCGGCTACCTCGGCGTCGAGGTCCTGGCGGGCGGCGTGCAGGTCTCGCTCGCTCACCCGTTCCGCGACAGCGCCGACCGCCTCATCGCCGCGGCCGGCGGAGCGCAGCCGTCCGGCGACGAGCCGATCGACGCGGTGCGAGTACCCGTCGTCCGGTTCAACGCCTCCACCAACCGAGCCGAGCTCCTCGCCCTCCTGGCCCGCGTGGAGCGAGCAAGACCGGAGTTGAAGCAGCGGGCCGTCCGGATCGACAGCGTTCGACCGGACTTCATGACCGCCACGGTCGAAGCACGGGTCAGCGGCCTCAGCGACGCGCTCGCGCGCGAACTGAGCAGCCGCTTCGGCCCGGCCCTCGTCGTCCGCCCCAGCCGCTGAGCGGACGCCGAAGCTCCCGATCTCCGGCCCGCTAGCGTTGCCATCGGCATCAGTCGTCCGAAGAGAATCCGTTCGAGGGAGCACGTCCTGGCCCCCGCATCTGCAGCAGCGCAGCAGGACGACTCGACGTCGTCGAAAATCTCGGCCGTAGAGGAGGGGCTGACGTCGCCCGTCGTGCTGGCCGGCGCGCCGGCGCAGCACCGCACGATCGCCGCAGAGATGCGGCGGCTAAACGTTCCCGGGGTCAGCGTCGCCGTCCTGCACGACGGTGCCGTCCACTGGGTGAAGGGGTACGGGGTCACGCGAACGGGCGGGGCATCGGTGACGCCCGACACGCTCTTCCAGGCTGGCTCCATCAGCAAGCCGGTCGCGGCGCTCGCCGCGCTGCGGCTCGTCGAGCAGGGCCGCATGACGCTGGACGGCGACGTCGACGCGCAGCTCGGGGGATGGAAGCTGCCGACGCCGCCCGGCGCACGCGTCACGCTGCGGGGACTGATGTCGCACACGGCGGGGACGACGGTGCACGGCTTCCCGGGCTACGCCGCTGGAGCCCCTGTGCCGAGCGTGGTCGACGTGCTCGCCGGACATTCGCCAGCGAACACCGGACCGGTCGTGGTCGACGTCGAGCCGGGGACGATCTGGCGCTACTCGGGCGGCGGCTACACCGTCGTGCAGAAGCTGATCGAGGACGTGACGGGCGGGCCGTTCGCGGCCTTCCTGCAGGACGAGGTGCTGCGCCCCGCCGGCATGGCCCGCAGCAGCTTCGCCCAGCCGCTCGATGCCGCGGCACTGTCGGCCGTTGCATGGCCGCATGACGGGTCGGGGGAGCCCGTGCCCGGCGGACCGCACACCTACCCGGAGCTGGCAGCCGCCGGTCTGTGGAGCACGCCGACCGATCTGCTGCGCTTCGCGGTCGCCGTGCGCGCCAGCGCGCGTGGTGGGAGCGGCAGCATCCTCGACCAGACCCTGGCGATGACGATGCTGACGCCCGTCCAGGCGGACTACGGCCTCGGTCTCGAGGTGCACGCCGCCGGCGACGACCTCGCCTTCGCGCACGGCGGCAGCAACGAGGGGTACGAGAACTTCTTCGTCGCCCACACCGGCTCGGGCGACGGTGTGGCGGTCATGACGAACGGCGCCCAGGGCGCCGAGCTGGCCTCGGAGATCACGCGCAGCGTGGCCGCCGCCTACGGATGGCCGAGCCATCGCGGCATCGAGCGCGCGAGTGCTCCCGTCCCGGCCGACGCCCTCGCACGCCTCGTCGGGAAGTACGTCGTCCCCGGTCTCGGCGACTTCTCGATCACCGCGGAAGGGTCGGGTCTGGCCGTCTGGCTGAAGGAGGGCGTCAGCGAACCGCTCCACGCGTCGTCGCCGGACACCTGGTTCGTCCTGTCGAACGACCTGGTGCTGCACATCGACGACTCCCGACCCGAGATCACCGGGCGGCTCGTCATGGGGTCGTTCGACTGGCCGTTCGCGAGGGAAGCGGACGCCGAGCCGTAGGTCAGGGACGCTCCAGACCAACGAGGTCTGCGAGGCGGCCGGCGGCGAAGACCTCAGCAGTGCAGTCAGTGTGGGCGAGCACTCATAGTCGCGCGGCTCAAGGGGCCGCCTTCTCGTGGACGCAAGGCGGCCAGGTAGCGGAGCAAGTCTCACCAGCAGGGAAGAGAGAGGCCTCATACAGCCAGGTGGGGGGCGACGTGCTCTGCGGAGACGAGCCAGAGGCGCTGGGCGATCTCGGGATCGAGCGCCCACTGCTTCACCCCGTGGGGGTGTTCGACGAGGTTGGCGTCGTTGCCAACCGTGGGGGCCTCCTGGCTGTCGTTGAGGTAGTGCCCTCCGGTGCGGGAGAACTCCGGTCGGACGGCGGCGACGAGGGTCGTCGCTGCGCCTTGAGCGACCGTCTTGTAGGTGAAGGCTCCGGCTGCTTCCGCGGCGTCGAGGGACGCGCGCTGCTGTGCGGTGAAGTTGCGTTGCAGGCCCGTGGCGATGCCTCCGGGGTTCACGGCGTTCGCGTAGACGGCGTCGTCGGCCCAGCGTCGCGTGGCCTCGACCGCGAACAGCACGTTCGCGGTCTTCGACTGCGCGTAGGCGATCTGGGGGTCGTAGGGCCGTCGTCGGAAGTGGAGGTCGTCGAAGTCGATGCCGGCCCGCATGTGGGCGGTGGAGCTGAGTACGACGACTCTGGCCTCGCCTTGCTCGTCGGCCCCGCGGCGAAGAGCATCGCGCAGCCCGGTAGTCAGCGCGAAGTGGCCAAGGTGGTTCGTTGCGAGCTGGAGCTCCCATCCCTCCATGGTGCGTTCCAAGCCACCGGTGACAACGCCCGCGTTCGCGACGAGCAGATGAAGGGGCAAGTTCCAGTCGTCGAGGAAGCGAGCGACAGATGCCTGGTCTGCCAGGTCGAGCTCCCGCACGTTCGGCGGTGTCCGCCCTGTCGACGAAGCGATGCCGGCCGCGACTACCTCGCCGGCTCGGCGGTCACGCACTGCCAATACGACGTCGGCGCCAGCGGCGGCCAGCGATCGGGCGGTCTCGGCTCCGAGTCCTGACGACGCACCAGTGACGATCGCGCGCAGACCATCGAGTCGAATGCCAGCCGTGACGTCGTCGGTCGTCGAGGTGGCCGTGAAGGGGGTAGTGATCAGCTTCGAAGACGGCATGTGCCGGACTATACGCGCTAGGCGCATCCTGTCTAATTGGTAGGTTGCTCGCGTGAACCACGCCGCGATGATCACAACGGACGGCCCGCGATCAACCGAGCGCCGGGAATCGGTGCTCGATGCGGCACTCGGCACGTTCGCTCGCTTCGGGTACCGCAAGGCGTCGATGGACGACATCGCCGCCGATGCCCAAATCTCACGACCGGGCCTCTACTTCCTGTTCTCCTCCAAATCCGGCCTATTCCAAGCGGCGACGGAGCGGGCGATCCAGCTGGACCTCACCGCCGCGGAACGTGCCCTCAACGTGCCAGGTCGCCCGCTCGCCGAGCGACTGGTCGACGCCTTCGACAGCTGGGCGGGGCGCTACATCGGCCCCTTGGCCGACGTGCAATCACTCGTCGAGGACAACCCCGATCTCCTCGGCCCGACTACACGGGCCGCGCCGGATCGGTTCCACCGGATGCTCCTCGATGCGCTCGTCGACGATCCAACTCGCTCGCACGCCATCGCGCAGACCCTGATAGCCGTCTCGATCGGCCTCAAGCACCAGGTCGCCGACCGTCAGGACTACCTGACGAGGATGAGGACCGCAGTCGAGCTCGTACTCGCGTAGCGCCGCCAGACGCAGGTGCGGCTTAACGTCACTGGCCGTCCAAGTGGGTCGTTTGCTCTGGACTGCTCGCGTTGGCCTATTCGAAGCGAAAGAGTGGGGGT
>JAKONM010000045.1 GCA_022701925.1 Microbacteriaceae bacterium | reverse complement strand
GTCGAAGAAGCCGGTGGAGGCGGTGCGGCCGCGGGAGGGGCGGGCGTCCTCGACGACCTCCTCCACCGCCTCGCCGACCGTGGCGGGCGGGCGCTGCATCAGCCGGCCGCGCCGACCGGCCTTCTCGGGCGGGAACATGCCCACCATCGAGATGTAGCCGCCGAGCGGGATCGCCTTGAAGCCGTACTCGGTCTCGCCCCGCCGGCGGGAGAAGACCGTGCGGCCGAAGCCGATCATGTACTGGGTGACCCGGACGCCGAACAGCTTCGCGGGCACCAGGTGCCCGACCTCGTGCAGGCCGATCGACAGCACGACCCCGACCGCCACGACCAGCACGCCGACGACGTAGAGCAGCACCTCGGTCACGGTCGGCAAGGCTACGTCCGCGCCGTCCCGGCGGGGCGCCGCCCGGCGGCCCGCCGCCATGAAGGCCGCAAGGGATCCCGATGAGCGACCGGACGTCGCGGTCGGTGCGCCTCGGAGCCTCCGGTCGGGCGGATCAGGCGCGGCGGGCGATCAGCCGGTCGGCGGCCTCGCGCGCCAGGCGGTCGGCGTCGAGCACCGCCGCCCGGTCGACCGGCCCGACGGCCTCCGGCACCTCGTCGAGCGCCGCCTCGATCAGCGGCACGATCTCCGTGAAGCGCAGGCGACCGCCGTGGAAGGCGTGCACCGCCTGCTCGTTCGCGGCGTTGAACACGGCGGGCCGCGTGCCGCCGGCGGTGCCGACCCGCTTGGCCAGCGCCACGGAGGGGAACGCCTCTTCGTCCAGCGGCTCGAACGTCCACGACTGCGACCGGGTCCAGTCCAGGGGCGCCCCGACGCCCGGCACGCGGTTCGGCCAGTCGAGCCCCAGCGAGATCGGCAGGCGCATGTCCGGCGGGGAGGCCTGCGCGATGGTCGCCCCGTCGGTGAACTCGACCATGGAGTGGACGATCGACTGGGGGTGCACCACGACGTCGATCGCGGTGAAGGGCACGTCGAACAGCAGGTGGGCCTCGATCACCTCGAGGCCCTTGTTCACGAGCGTGGACGAGTTCGTGGTGACCATCAGGCCCATGTCCCACGTGGGATGGGCCAGCGCCTCGGCGGGCGTGACGTCCGCCAGCGATTCGCGCGTCCGCCCGCGGAAGGGGCCGCCGGAGGCCGTGAGCACCAGCCGCCGCACCTCGGCGTGCGTCCCGGAGGCGAGGCACTGCGCGATGGCGGAGTGCTCGCTGTCGACCGGGACGAGCCGGCCGGGCGCCACGAGGGGCTTCACCACCGGCCCTCCGATGATCAGCGACTCCTTGTTCGCCAGCGCGAGCACCGCGTCGCCCTCGAGCGCCGCGATCGTCGGCCCCAGGCCCGCGGCGCCGGTGATGCCGTTGACGACGACGTCCGCCTCCACGTCGCGCACCAGCGCCTCCGCGGCCTCGGCGCCCAGCGCGGTCGCCCGCACGCCGAATCGCTCCGCCTGGGCCGCCAGGCCGGCCGCGTCGCGGCCCGCCGCCAGCCCGACCACCACGAACCGGTCGGGGTTCGCCGCGACGACGTCGAGCGTCTGCGTGCCGATGGAGCCGGTGGAGCCGAGCAGCAGCACCCGGCGGCGGGCGGCGCTCACGGCTGCACCGGGTGGTGGTGCACCGGGAAGTTCACCGAGTTGGCGATGAAGCACAGGCGGTTCGCCTGCGCGTGCAGGGAGTCGGCGAGCTCGCGCTGCCCCTCGTCGGCCAGGTGCACGACCGGGTGCAGGTCGACCCGCGTGAAGTGGCCCGCGTCGTCGTCCGTGACCGTCATCTCGCCGGTCGCGCGGTCCGTGAACCCCGTGACGACCACGCCGTGCTGCACGGCGACGTGCAGGTACGACAGCAGGTGGCACTCGCTGAGCGCCGCCAGCAGCAGCTCCTCCGGATTCCAGCGGTCGCGGTCCCCCCGGAACGGCACGTCGGCGCTGGCCAGCAGGTCGGGCTTGCCGTCGACGCGCAGCACCACCTCCCGCCCGTAGTCGCGGTAGCCGGTCGTCCCTCCGCCCCGGTCCCCGGTCCACTCCGCGGTCAGCTCGTACGCGTGCTGCGATGCCACCGCACCACCGTAGGGCGCGCCGTCAGCGCAGACGCTTCTCGAACCAGACCTCGGCGTAGGGGTTGTCGTTGTAGCGCGGGATGCGGCTCCAGCCGGCGCGGTCGTACAGCGCGACGGCGGCGGTGAGCGCGGCGTTCGTGTCGAGCACCGCGCGGTCGTGGCCCGTCTCGGCGGCGAGACGCTCGAGGCGGGCCAGCAGCCGCCGACCCAGCCCGCTGCCGCGCAGGGCCGGATCGACCCACATGCGCTTCACCTCGGCGTGTCCGTCGTCCAGCGTGCGCACGCCGCCGCCCGCGACGGGGGCGCCGCGCTCGAGCGCCACGACGAACGGCCCGTCGTGACCGGCTCCGGCGGGGTCGAACCCGAAGGCCTCCGCCAGCTCGGCGAAGTACCGGCCCATCGCTTCGACCGCCTGCGGGTCGTCCCCGGGCACGACCCGCAGCTCGACCGTCGCCGCCCTGGCCCGGAGGTCCTCCTGCACGACGTCGACCTCCGCGCGGACCCGCTCAGCCCGCGTGCGCGGTGGCGAGCACGTCGATCACGAACACCATCGTGTCCGTCTTCGTGATGCTGCTGCCGGACGGCGGGTTGTCGCCGTAGCCGTCCGCCGGCGGGATGATCGCGACGACCTGCGAGCCGACCTTCGCGCCGACCAGGGCCTCGCCGAAGCCCTCCACGACCGCGGTGGTCGCGAAGCTGGTCGGGCCCGACTTGCCCCACGACTGGTCGAAGACCTCGCCGTTCCGCCAGAGCGAGCCCTGGTACTGCACCGTCACGGTGTCGCCCGACTTCACCGTCTCCCCGTCGCCGACCTTGCTCTCCGCGATCTTCAGCGTCGTGGGCGCCTTCGTGGAGGGCATGCGCACGGTCGGCTGGCCGTCGGCGGCCAGCGTCACCTTCGGGAAGCCGCTCGGCAGCGCCTTCGCGGTGCCCGAGGCCTTGGTGGGCGTCAGCGCCACGACGTCGGCCACGAAGACCAGCGAATCCCCCGCGCCCACGCCCAGCTGCTCCGAGCCGGTGCTGCCGAACGCCTGCGAGGCCGGGATCACGGAGGCGAGCCGCTCCCCCTCCTTCGCGCAGGCCAGCGCCTGCACGAGCCCGGGCAGGTACTGGGCGGGGTCCACCGTCAGCACGATCGGGTCGGTGCTGCCCCAGCCCCTGGTGTCGAGCTTCTTGCCGGTCTTCCCGTCGTACATGACGTAGGCGATGCTCGCGCTGCTGCCCTGCTGGATCGCGGCGCCGGTGCCGGCCGTGACGACCGTGCGCTCGGTCGTCGTCGCCTCGGTGCCCTTGGGGAACGACACCGTCGGCTCCTCCCCCTCCGACCCCGAGACCTTCACGGCGCCGGAGGCGGACCCGGGCGAGGCGCAGGACAGCGCCGACGCGGAGGCCGAGGGGGCGGGCGTCGCGGCGGCCGCGCCGCTGGCGCTCGGGGTGGCGGAGCCGGACGGGGTGGACGTGCAGCCCGCGGTCAGCAGCAGCGCGGCGGCGGCGACCACGGAGGCGGGCAGGAGGCGGCGGGAGCGGAGCACCCGAGCATGGTGCCCCACCCGCGAGGTCCTCCCCGCCCATCCGACGCGGTTCACACGGTCCTCCTACAACGATCGTGCATCGTCCCGCGCTTCGTAGAATGCCGTCCCATGACCACCGTGCTGCCGTCCACCACCGGGAGCGACCTGACCGGCCGCCGCATCGTGACGGAGGTGCCCGGCCCGAAGTCGCAGGCCCTGCACGAGCGCCGGCTGGCCGCCGTGCCCGTCGGCGTCAGCTCGATGCTGCCCGTCTACATCGCGCGCGCCCACGGCGCCGTCGTCGAGGACGTCGACGGCAACCGCTTCCTCGACCTGGGCGCGGGCATCGGCGTCACCACGATCGGCCACACGAACGAGGCGGTGGTCGCCGCGGCGCGGGAGCAGCTGGGCGACTTCCTGCACACGCTCTTCACCATCACGCCCTACGAGTCGTACGTGCGGGTCGCCGAGATGATCGCCGAGCGCGCCCCCGGGGCGTTCGCCAAGAAGACCGTGCTGGTGAACTCCGGCGCCGAGGCCGTGGAGAACGGCGTGAAGATCGCCCGCAAGGCCACCGGCCGTCGCGGTGTCGCGGTGCTGGAGCACGGCTACCACGGGCGCACGAACCTGACCATGGCCATGAACTTCAAGGCGATGCCCTACGGGCTCGGCTTCGGCCCCTTCGCCGGCGACGTGCACCACGCCCCCTCCTCCTACCCCTACCGGGACGGGCTGAGCGGCGAGGAGGCCGCCGCGCGCACGATCGGCTACCTCGAGAAGCACGTGGGCGCCGCGGACCTCGCGATCCTGGTCGTCGAGCCGATCCAGGGCGAGGGCGGGTTCCAGACGCCCGCCGACGGGTACCTGCCGGCGCTGCAGCGCTGGGCGAACGCGAACGGCGTCGTGATCGCCGCCGACGAGATCCAGAGCGGCATGGGGCGCACCGGCGCCTGGTTCGCCAGCGAGCACTTCGGCTTCGAACCCGACCTGGTGTTCTTCGCGAAGGGCATCGCGGGCGGGCTGCCGCTCGCGGGCGTGACCGGTCGTGCCGAGATCATGGACGCCTCCCAGCCAGGCGGCCTGGGCGGCACCTTCGGCGGCAACCCGGTGGCCGCCGCGGCCGCCGTCGCGGTCATCGAGCAGATCGAGGAGCACGGCCTGCTGGCAGAGGACGACCGCATCGAGCGCACCCTGCGCCCGGCGCTGGAGGCCCTGCAGCGCGAG